>JAQWBY010000074.1:0-1860 GCA_028706165.1 Lentisphaeria bacterium
GTGACTAGCATGAAGGCAACACCAAAAAACCGTCGAAAGGAGCCATGAAGAAAGGAAAGCCGTTAACTGGGGTCAAAGAGGCAATGGAAATTCATGTTGCGCCTTGCCATAGGTCTTTTAGGCCGCCATTACAGGGCTCCGTTTCGGGTGGGGCCCCTACCCAGGGCGACGCGCCCTGCGGGCGCTTGCCCTGGGCTATCTTAGGTCGCGCCTTCGGCGCTAAAAACCTCGGCAAATGATCTTGTGCATGGTTACCAATCAACTCATGGCCGGCGATTGCCAGCACACCAAGTGAAGAGCATTGGTCGGATCAGTCGGATCAACTGTCTTTTATCGCGGACCGATCGGACCGATCTATCGTCGGATCAGTCGGATCAACTGTCTTTTATCGCGGACGGATCGGACCGATCGGACCGATCAATCGTCGGATCAGTCGGATCGGTCGGATCAGTCGGATCTGCTGTCTTTTATCGCGGACGGATCGGACGGATCGGACGGATCGGACCGATCAATCTTCGGATCAGTCGGATCGGACGGATCAGTCGGATCTGCTGTCTTTTATCGCGGACGGATCGGACCGATCGGACCGATCAATCGTCGGATCAGTCGGATCGGTCGGATCAGTCGGATCGGTCGGATCAGTCGGATCGGTCGGATCAGTCGGATCAGTCGGATCAGTCGGCTTGGCTTCTTCCAATCCGCGTCCAAGCGGGTATTGTAAGGGGCTTTTTAACCATTATCCATTACCCATCCAGGGCTGCCTGCTGCCGGTCATGGCTGGTGGGCGACGCTGATAAAGGAACATTCGATGCAGATTACGCTTCAGCCCATAGCGGCGACGGGCATTGTGTCGGCGCCGGGAAAGATCACCTGGTGCGGGACGATGGTCCGTGGCGCCGACGGTCGTTGTCATCTGATGTTGTCGGTGTGGCCGACCGAGCGCGGTTTTGACGGCTGGCTTTACCATTCAGAGATCGGCTACGCCGTGGCGGAGCAACCCGACGCCGAGTATCACTATCAGGGCGTGGTTTTCAGCGGCGCCCCGTCGCCGGAGGCGTGGGACCACGCGATGGTGCACAACCCGTGGATACTGCGGCACGACGGCCGTTTCTACATGTACTACACGGGCAACACGGGCGACGGCAGCTTTCCAAGCCACCGCTACAACCAGCGGGTGGGCCTGGCGGTGGCGGAGAATCCTAGTGGCCCCTGGCGCCGGCTAGGCCAGCCATTGGCACCGGCGACGCCGGGCGCATGGGACGAACTGGTGTCCTGCAACCCCAGCGTCTGTCGCATGGCCGACGGCCGTTTCATCATGCTCTACCGCGCTTGTTCGCGGCCGGACAATCCCGTGCATCATGGCGACATCGTGCTGGGCGTGGCCTTTGCCGAGCGGCCGGAGGGCCCTTTTGTCCGCCACGCCGACCCCATCTTCCGCCGGGCAGGCCAGCCTTTTGCGGCGGAGGACCCCGGTGTCTTCATCTGGGGCGGAAAGCTCTACGCGGCTTTCAAGGACATGGGCCGGAACTATCACGACCGCGAACGCTCGCTCATGCTGGCAGAAAGCGCCGATGGCAAAGACTGGCGCATCATCCAGCCGCTTTGCACGCGCGACCTGCCCTTTGCCGGCAGCGAGCCCCGCGAGCAGTTCCGCGTGGAACGGCCCTTTGTCTACATGGAGAACGACCAGCCCCGCCAGCTCTTCGTCGCCGTGCGGCCGGAGCGGGAAGCACAACGCGCGTTCAGCGTCCACACCGGCATAGACCTCCGGCCATGAAGAGCGACAGGCATGGGGCGCATGGCCCGCATGAAGCGTATTGCCCCAGAGCGACGCGCGCCTGCAGCGCATAAAACTAGAAC
>JAQWBY010000074.1:1960-13879 GCA_028706165.1 Lentisphaeria bacterium
GACGAGCCATCGGCCATGCCGACGACCAGGTTGCGCTGGTATGGCGACTGCTCCTTGATTGCCAGACCGATTTCGACGAAGACCTCGCCGTTCAGACCGACGATACCGAGGTCACCGATGCGCATGGCGTGCAGGGGGACGTCCCAGGACGGCGGCAGGTCCTTTTCGAGCTTGACCAGTTCGTTGGCGTAAACCCACTCCATGGCGTTGCTGTGGTCATTGGCGGCGATGATCTTTTCGGCCTTGGCCAAGTCCTCAGCGCTGGCCCGCCGGCGCTGGAAAGGCAGCATTTTGAGTGTAGCGGCGACAGTCAACTGGTCCACGAAGTCGTCTTCGCGCAACAGCGACCACTGTTTCCAGGTTTCGGCGGCGATGACATTGGCGACGCGGCGCTGGCTGTGATAGGGATCAGTCTGTATGCGAGCGGGGCGGGTGAAATCGCAGTTATTGATATTGCCTTGGCAGCCATTGGCCATGATGACCATGAAGGACTCGCCAGCAATGCGCTGTAGCGCCGTGGCGTATTCGCCGAAGTAGTCCGCCGATATCCAGCAATGCTGGGTGTTGCCCACGTAGTGCAACGGGTAATTTGCATAGACGGCAATGGGCTTTTGGCTGTCCTTTTCGCGGAAAATCATCACGCCGAGCTCGGGGTCGGTCGGTCCGGCGGGCTTGATGGCATTGGGATTGCAGTAGCCGGGGTTCATGCGCACCGTGCCGTCTTTCATGTGCCAACGGCGATTGTGCACCTCTTCCGGACAGGAGCCGGACGCATGGGCCAGCTCGGCGGGGCAGCGCTGATTATAGGCCATCACGAAAGCATCGGCAAGCTTCTTCGGCAGGGTCTCGGCGTATCCCGGTTCGGCGGGCGTGCCGAGCACCGCCCGAACGGCCGGGCCAGTGTGAGTGTGGGTGGATGAAACCATGACGCAATGAGGCGGCACGCCAGTCCGGGCCGCGATCATGGCCCGGGCTTCATCGACGATCTGCGCGGAAATGTACACCAGATCAACGGTCATCAGCCCGATAGTCGTCTCGCCATCGCTGACCGCCAACGCCTTCACGAACAACGGGTCGTGAATGTGCTCCGCAATACGGTCTTCAAAATAGCCGGCCATATGACATCCCAGCCCCGGCGTAATGTCCACCCTACCCGTTCCTGCCTGCAATTGCCCCATGACCATACCCTCTTTCTGTTTGGAAACGACAAGTCGCCACATGAACCAAAAACAGCCTGCGGCTCTTCGCATCGCTGCTCAAAATAGGCCCTGCACGACGTATTGCCAGCGCCAAGCCAGCCCCGTGCGTTCTTTTTGTAAGCGGTCAGCCATGGATATTGGCGGCCAAGCCTGCCGCCGATGTCAATCCCAGGTAAGCAAGGGAGTTCCATTGCCCCTTTTGCCCCAGTCAGCTTCGCCGACTGGGGCAAAAGGGGCCGAGGAACACGAGCGTAGAGGGCGTGTGCCCCAGGGATGCGCACGCTTTCAGCGTGCTTGCCCTGGGCTGGACTGTTTTGCGCTTTCAGCGCTTCTGCCGCTTCGCGGCCAGGGAAACAGGCACGTTTGGTTCGCCCTGAAGCTCAATTATCAATGGATGACCGATTACTACTCTTTTCCCGGCGGCGGCATATCGCTAGTTGCCAGGTCGGCAACCAGCATTTATACTGAGGACTCACAGCCGGCGGTGAGCCGGCTTGGGGGAATGACGCCACCGGCCCATGCGCAGACAATCTGCGCCCTGCCCCAGACGCATGACCATGGACACGGCAGTGCTGAAGAGAGAAGAGAGAGGAGAGACCATGCCTGACAAGCCCTTGACGATTCTACACACGTCCGACTGGCATCTGGGGCACACGCTGATGGGCCGCCGCCGCCATGACGATTTCGCCCATTTTCTCGACTGGCTGGACGGCGCCATCACGGAGCATGGCGTCGATGTGCTGCTGGTATCCGGCGACATCTTTGACAGCAGCATACCGAGCAACGACGCGCAGAGTCTGTACTATGATTTCCTGACGAAAGTCTGGCGGGCCGGCGTCTGCCGGCACGTGGTGGTCATAGCCGGCAATCACGACTCGCCGTCACTGCTGAATGCGCCGGCGTCCCTGCTAAAAGCCCTCAATATCCACGTTGTCGGTTGCATGACTGAGCGCATTGCAGACGAAGTGATCGTGCTGCACAAGCCGGAGCTCGTGGTGGGGGCCATTCCCTACCTGCGTGAACGGGACATCCGCATCATCGGCGACAATGAAAGCGCCGAGGACAAAGAGAAGCAGCTGATTGCGAGTACCCGCGACCACATCCGCGCGGTCTGCGCCGAAGCACTCGCCCAGCGTGATAAGCTCGCAACCAAACCACCCATGGTCGTCATGGGCCATCTCTACAGCAGCGGCAGCAGCGTGGCCGACGGCGATGGCGATGGCACCCGAAAGCTCTACGTCGGCTCGCTGGTCGAGATTGGTGCCGATGCCTACTCGGCCGGCTGCGACTACGTCGCCCTCGGCCACATCCACGTCCCGCAAGCCGTCGGCGGCAAAGACCACATTCGCTACAGCGGTTCGCCGCTCCCCATGGGCTTTCATGAGGACGCGCAACAAAAGGGTGTCAACCTGATCCGCTTTGCGCCGGAACGCAGCATCGAACAGCTGCCAGTACCGCAATTCCGGCGCATACTGTCCATCACCGGCGACCGGGAGAACCTCCTCAGCCAAGTCGCCGCACTGGCCAAGTCCGGCGACCGAGTCTGGCTGGAAATAATATACGACAGCACCGAGCCCATGGGCGATCTGCGTGACCAGCTGAACAAGGCCGTTGCGGGTAGCCACACGGAGATTCTGTGCACAAAAACAGCCCGGGGCCAGTTCCATGCGCTAAACGCCGACGTCCCCGGGGAGAGCCTGGAGGACCTCACGCCGGAGGAAGTCTTCAACCGCTGCCTGGACAGCCATGACGTCCCTGCCGCCGCACGGCCCACGCTGATCGCCGCCTACAACGAGATACTGCAGTCGCGTCAGGAAGCCGACACGTTAGCCGTAGAGGGGGTAGAAGCATGAAAATTCTCAAAGTCCGTCTGCAGAATCTCAATTCACTTGTCGGCGAATGGCGGATTGATTTCACCCATCCGGACTACAGCGGCAATGGCATATTTGCGATTACGGGCCCCACTGGCGCCGGGAAATCGACCATCCTCGACGCCATCTGCCTGGCCCTCTTCGGACGCACGCCGCGACTTGAGCGGGTCAACCAAAGTGCCAACGACATCATGTCGCGGCACTGCGGCGAATGCTTGGCCGAGGTGGAATTCAGCACCTTGCGAGGGCACTACCGCTGTACTTGGAGCCAACGCCGCGCCCGTGGCAAGGCCGATGGCAAGCTGCAGCAGCAGAAGCACGAAATTGCCGACCTCAATAGCGACAAGCTGCTTGAAACGAAACTTTTGGCGGTCATCCCGAAAGTCGAGGAGGTGACCGGCATGAACTTCGAGCGTTTCACCCGCTCCATGCTGCTGGCACAAGGCAGTTTTGCGGCATTTCTGCAGGCCGACCCCGACAAGCGCTCGCCCATTCTGGAGGGCATTACCGGCACCAGTGTCTACACGGAGATATCCGAGCTGGTTCACCAGCGCAATTCAGAAGAAAAACAAAAACTGGAGCGGCTGGCTGCTGAACTCAGCGGCGTGACGCTTCTCAGCGACGATGAGGTAGGGGAACGGCGCAATGCACTCGCTACAACTGACTCGGAGATAGCGGAACTCGACAAGCAGATTACCGCCCTGCAGGCCGCCATCGGCTGGCATCAGCAACTGGCAAAACTCAAGCACGACCTGACTAACATTGAGCCAGAAAAAGAAAAACTCACTACGGCCACTGCGGCCTTCGCGGCAGACCGCGAACGGCTAGCCGCTGCGCTACGGGCATTGGAATGCGACGCGAAATACGGCAATTATGCCCAGCTCCGCACCGACCTCAATAACAAAACTGCTGCGCTAGCAGTCAATAACGAGCGTTTGCCCGAACTGCAAGACCAGGCCGACCTGGCCACTGCGACGGCTGAAGCAGCGACAAAGCAATACCAAGCCGTCAAGGCTGAGCAAATTGCCCTGGTACCAGAACTAAGCGCGGCCCGCAAGCTGGACAGCAAGATCAATGATGGTAAAAATCTATTGGCAACAACCGAAGGGAGGCTGGCTGAGATAGCAAACGGGCTCGATGAGCAGCAGAAATGCCTGGCCAAAGCCAACACGACACTGACAGACAAGACATGGCTCCGCACTAAACTGGAAAGTGATATGACCACCGGCAGTGCTGACGGCGGACTGGTCGGGCAGCTCGCCGCCATCAGCGATAAGTTCACCCAACTGCGGCAGGCCCGCAAGGCCTTGGAAAAGGCATCGGCCGATTTGGGCAAGGCCGAGCACGTGCGGCAAGAGGCAGATAAAGACATTGAACGTGACAAAAAAGTGCTCGCAGATCGGCAAACAGCGGCCGAAGCGACCGAGGCAAAATTGACCAAAGCCGAAAGCGCTCTCGAGAGGACCTTGCGCGGCCAGACACAACGAGACTGGCAGGAGCAACGGCTGTCCCTACAAGGCAAACTCTCGCACCTGCAACAGGCGCTGGTAGGCCACGCGACATACGTTCGGCTGCTCAATGACCAAGCCGACTGTAGGCAGACATGTGACTCACTCCAGAAAAGTATAGCCTCACTGACAACGACCCTGGGTATCAAGGTCGATGTCTGCCAGACTCAGACCGCGCTGGTCAACAGCTTGGAAGAGACCTTCCATGCCGCCAAACTCATTGCCGACTACGAACAAGCACGCCGGGAGTTGGCGGACGGCAAGCCCTGCCCGCTCTGCGGCGCTACGGACCATCCTTTTGCAAAAGGCAACATCCCGGTGCCAAGCACCGCCAAACAACAACTCGACGCTGCCAAGAAGAAACTTAATGAGCTTGATAAAGAGAAGCAGCGCCTCGAAATTGAGCTTAATGGCCAGCGGAGAGACAAGGTCCAGGCTGAAGACAGACTGAAGGCACTCGGTCAAGAGCTCCCCACCGCTGTCGCACAGCTCAACGAACTCTGCGCCACGATCGCGCCGGACGGCAGTCTTACTGCTGAAACACCAGCTCTGAACGATAAGTTTACGGTACTCACGCAAGAACTGAAGGCCAAAATGACTGAAGCGGCGAGCGTCATTGACCAGGCCGCAATGGACGCCAAGGCCGTCGATTCATGCAAGAAAGAAGTCGAGGACGCCCGCGCAGCCGTCCTTGCGGCCGACAAACTACTCTCGAACGCGAAAACCGAGGCGGAAAAGGCCAAGCTGGGCCTGCAGTCGAAAGCAGAAGCCTGCACCAGTGCTCAGCAGCGCTTGGACGAATGTCGCCAGCAGGCCCTTGGCAGCATCAAGCCTTTCGGCTACGACGCCATTAGCGAAGATCGCCTGGATGGCATCTACAGCGAGCTTCAACAGCGCCGCGATAATTGGCAACGCCAGCAGCAGGACTGGCTTAAGCTTGAAAAGGAAATCCCGGCACTTACGGCCACCATCAGCGAATGCGAGAAGCGCTGCCATGAACTAGCGGATGAGCAGACCAAGAAAAAAAGCGATCTGGCCACTCAGCAGCGTGACCTCGCCGAACTGCAGGCCAGCCGTGCGGATGTCCTTGGTGGCAAGGCCGCTGAGGACGAAGAAAAGCGCGTGGCCAATGAACTGGAAGGCGCCGAGACCAAGCGCGACAATACGATCAAACACCGGCAGGACTGCCAGCATAAACTGCAAGAGATCGAAACCTTCATCCATAACCTGCAAAACGACATCAGTGAGCTCAAAGCCAACACGACGCGCGCCGAGGAGGCATTCCACCAGGCCATCAGCACCAAGGGCTTTGCCGACGAAGCGGCATTCCTCGCCGCACGGCTGCCCGAACTCGAACGCGAGGCACTGCAAAAGAAAGACAAAGACCTCACGCAACGCGCCACCGAACTGGCCTGCGAAGAAAAGAGACTCCGTGAACAACTCGCCGCCGAAGAGAAAAAGGCCCTGAGCAACGAGCCACGCGAAAGCCTGGAAAGTCAACGAACCGCTCAGACCACGGCGATGCAGCAGCTGCACGAAAAAAGCGGCGCCCTGCGCCAGGAGCTCAACGCCAACGACCAAGCAAAGGAAAAACACCGGGACAAAACCGCCTCCTTGGAAACGCAGCGGCAGTCATGCGCAAAATGGGAAATGCTCCACGACCTTATCGGCTCCAGCGACGGCAAGAAATTCCGCGATTTTGCCCAGGGCTTGACCTTCGAGATCGTTATCAAGCACGCCAATGCGCAGCTGCGGAAGATGAGCGACCGCTATCTGCTCACCCGCGACCGCGACAATCCCTTGGAACTCAATGTCATCGACAACTACCAAGCCGACGCCATCCGCTCCACCAAGAATCTCTCCGGTGGCGAAAGCTTTATTGTCAGTCTGGCCTTGGCCTTGGGGCTGTCCAATATGGCCAGCAAGAATGTCCGCATCGACTCGCTGTTCCTCGACGAGGGCTTCGGAGCACTTGACGAAGAAGCACTGGAAAGCGCTCTGGATGCCCTGGCTGGCCTGCAGCACGAAGGCAAGGTCATCGGCGTCATTTCACACGTCGTCACGCTCAAAGATCGCATCACGACCCAAATTCAGGTCAGCCCAATCGTGGAAGGCCGTAGTCGCCTGGACGGCCCCGGCTGCACACGGGGCCACAGTAAAAAGGCGCAGCCATCCGGGCCGAATGTGGGTGAATCCGACGGATCCGACGGATCCGACGGATCGTCGACTTGATCGGTCGGATCGGTCCGATCGGTCTGATCGTCTTTCTTTTTTTCGCGGACAAATCGGACGGATCGGACGGATCGGACGGATCGTCGACTTGATCGGTCTGATCGGTCCGATCGTCTTTCTTTTTTTCGCGGACGGATCCGACGGATCCGACGGATCGGACGGATCGTCGACTTGATCGGTCTGATCGGTCCGATCGGTCTGATCGTCTTTCTTTTTTTCGCGGACAAATCGGACGGATCCGACGGATCGGACGGATCGTCGACTTGATCGGTCTGATCGGTCCGATCGTCTTTCTTTTTTTCGCGGACGGATCGGACGGATCGGACGGATCCGACGGATCGTCGACTTGATCGGTCTGATCGGTCCGATCCGTCGGATCGGTCCGCGAAGAAGCAGTCACCAAGAACAGCAAAGGCCTTGAACTGCCAAACAACCACTCTCAGAAAATAATCTGCGTTAATCTGCGTAATCTGTGGATAAAAAAAGCGCCATTGCCGCCGGGACGGCGGCGCTCCCCGGAAGTTCCCGGCGTGTAGGCGTTATTTGCCCTGCATTTCCTGGTAGCCGGATGGCTCCATGGAGAAAGACGCCCTTCCCCCG
Organism: Lentisphaeria bacterium; assembly: GCA_028706165.1. Lineage (GTDB taxonomy): Bacteria > Verrucomicrobiota > Lentisphaeria > Oligosphaerales > Oligosphaeraceae > Oligosphaera. Next base: position 9,371 of record JAQWBY010000074.1, read on the forward strand.
CTGAGCCGCGGCAGGGCCTTGCCGAAGCCGAACATTTCGGCCAGTGGCACTTCGCAAATGATCTTCTTCATCTGGTCGATGCTGTAGATATCGCGAATGACCGCGCGTCGTGGCTGGAGGAACATGGAGATTTCGCCGACGGTATCCTCAGGCGTGAGCACTTCGAGGTGCATGATGGGCTCAAGGACCGTGGTGCCGACCTTGGCCAGCGCCTGGTCAATGGCCTGCAGGGCCGCGCCGGCGACGGCGCCCTCGGTGGTCGATTCCTGCGAAAACTTGATTTCGGTGATAGTCGCCGCCACGTAGATCAACGGATAGCCGTGGAGACCGCCCGTGCGCAGACCGTCATTCAAGGCCCGTTCGGCGCTGTGGATAAATGCCCGCGGGACATTGCCTTCGCGCAGAGACGATGTGATATCGAACATCGTCTCGCCGCGCGCCAAAGGCTTGAAAGCGACCGTGATTTCGGCATAGATGGGCGTGTCGCCGAGGACTTTCTCGAAGACGACCTTTTCGACCACCGCCGCTTTGAGCGTTTCGCGATAGGCGACGCGGGGCTCGCCGCAACGGATGTCGACATTGAAATCCGTGCTGACGCGTTTGAGGCTGACTTCCAGGTGCAGTTCGCCCATACCAGAGAGCAGTCGCTGGCCGGTATCTTCGGCGCTGGCCCGGCGCAGGGTCTGGTCTTCGCGGCAAAGCATATCGAGCACATCGTCGAGCTTGTCTTTGTCCTTGCTGAATTTGGGTTCGACGACCATGGAGATCACGGGTTCGGGAAAGCTGATCTTTTCAAAGGTGACTTGGCGGCGGTTTTCGCAGAGGGTATCGCCGATGCTACAGTCCTTCAGGCCGGTCATGCCGACGATATCGCCGGGGCCGGCTTCGCTGATCTGCTCGGTGCTCTTGGCGAAGATTTTGAAGAGCTGGCGCGGGCGCACTTTTTCGCCAGTGCGGGTATTGACTAGCGTGGCATTGACCTTGAGAACGCCGGCGTAGATACGCATGTAGAAGAGATCGGCCGTGACCGACGCGTTGACTTTGAAGATCAGCCCGGCGAAAGGCGCGGCGGCATCAGTCTTCACTTCGACGGGATCGCCGCTTTTGAGGTCGAAGGCCTGATACGTCGGCACGTCCAGTGGCGACGGCAGGTAGTCAACGACAGCGTCGATCAGGGGTTGTATGCCCAGGTTGCGCTTGGCGCTGCCGACGAAGACCGGTACGATCTTGCGCGCCCAGGTCTGCAGGCGAATCTCCTGCTGCAGGACGGCGAGCGGGATGTCCTCCTCGGCGAGGAAGAGCTCGGCAATCACCTCGGACACGTCCGCCAAGCGTTCCACCACGACGTTGTAGGCACGCTGGCATAGCTCTTCTTGATCGGGACTGAGCGGTTCGCGACTGATCTCAGCGTTGCGCTCGCCGCTGAAGCGAATCTGCTCGCGGGTCAGAACGTCAAGCATTCCCGTAAAGCTGTTTTCCACGCCCAGCGGCAGCTGTAGGGGCAAGGCGCAGCGATTGAAAACCTTGTCGATCTGCTCCACCGTGCGTTCAAAGGACGCGCCAATGCGGTCCATCTTGTTGATGAAAGCAATTTTCGGCACGCCATACGCATCGGCCTGCCGCCACACTTTTTCACTCTGGGCCTCGACGCCCTCAACCGCACTGAAGATAACAACGGCGCCATCAATGACGCGCAGCGAGCGCTCGACCTCGGCGGTGAAATCGATGTGTCCAGGGGTGTCGATCAGGTGGATGAAGGCGTCTTTCCAAGGAATGGTCGCGGCTGAGGCGGCAATGGTGATGCCTCGTTCGCGTTCCTCGGGAAGGAAATCCATGATGGTGGTGCCGTCGTCAATGCTGCCGTAGCGGTGTGATAGTCCCGAGTAATACAGAAAGCCTTCGGTCGTACTGGTTTTGCCGGCGTCAATGTGCGCAATAATGCTGATGTTGCGAATGTTTTGAATGGAGTCCATGTGCTTTTCAGATTGTGATGAGAGAGAACAAAAAATCCGGGGGAGCGAGTTCCTTGCTCCCCCGGGCTTTAGTGGCTGGGCCGGCCACCGCTGCTTAGTGGCGACCGGCCCGGATTGCGGCCTTTACGGCACGAAAGGCAGATCGACGTCAGCCTCGGCCTTGATCCAGTAGGCCTCGCCGACTTTCAACGGGTACTTGCCGCCAACCGCAATCGATTCGTAGCCCGGGTTGCCGTAGGCATCCACCGTGAAGCGGTAGATGTTGGCTGGCAGCACCACGTTGACGAAGTCGGCGTAGCTCTCGGCGAAGTCGGCGATATCCGACACCGGCCCGACGATATTCCAGCCCTTCTTGAGGCTCATGCCGCTGACGTCCATATCGCCGTAGATCTTGAAGCTGACGGCCTTCGGCGCATAGAGCCAGTAGCCGCGGCCAGCCACGACGGTGGTTGCCGGCACGTACTGGCCGTCTTCGTAGACCCACACGGTGCCGCGATAGTACTTCTCGTCGCCGCTGGCGAAGACTTGATCAATACTGTTGTACAGCGGCGTGACGCTGACGGAGATCATGTTCCAGCCGGCGTTGAGGTTCACCGTGTGCTCGGCATCGGGCGCACCCAGGCTGACACTGAAGACAGCGTAGACCTGGCCGTATTCGTCGATCTGCATGGTTGCAATATCAGCAGCCTCGAAGACCACGCTATTGCGTTCCATCATGTTGATCGACGCGCCAGGCATCCGCACGAAGGTGCCGTTAGTGGTCTGGCGCATCCGGGTCAGGGTCAGAGCACCGACGCTGACATTGGGCATACTCGGTGCATCCCAGCTCAGGGTGCACTGATCGATGCTGCTGTCGCCCATCTCAATCTTGAAGATCCACGAACCGCCGCGACCGAAGGGCCTGATGTCCCGATCCAGCATAATGTTGGTGTCGTGCATGCCGACCGAGTAGAAGCGGCCCATGCTGACTGGCTCGTTGATCGGCGTGTCGGTGCCGGGCACGGACATACTCGGGATGGCGCTGTCATAGGCGGCATCGAAGCCGAAGGTGGCATTGTCGGCCCAGCCGATGGTGACCAGCTGGGTCACCGGCGTCCCGACGTTCCGCAGATAGCTGCGGTCGACGCGGAAGGCCTGCAACCATTCGGAGGACGCGATGACGGCCTCGTTACTGCGAACCGGGTCGCTGATGCCGTACTCGTCCATGGCATAGACATCGCAGTACCAAGTCTGGCCGGCGCCCGTGAACTCCGCCGGCACAATGTGCGGGGCGGCGCTCAGGTTCGCATCGGCGCTGTAGTTCTTGGCATTGTAGACCAGATAACGCTGCGTGTTCCAGGTTTCCAAGGTGGCATTGGTCTTGCCGAAGGGCACGACAAAGCCATCGCGGTACCACACGTAGAGGTAGGTCACGCCGGACGTGGACGTGCTCTGCGAGCCGGCCACCGTGCAGACCAGGTTGTCCGTACCGGCGGCGCTGGCCGGGCTGAGGGTCACCGTGGTAGCGGGCGTCGGCCCGAGCGAGGTCGACCCTTCTTCCATGAACAGGTGTACGTAGTACGGCGTTGCGGCCGTCACACTGCTGCCGTATTCCTTGGTGTTGGCCAGACTGATCTGCACGAAGTAGATACCCGGATCCAGCAGCTGGTCGAAGCGGGCGTAGCGAGTGCCGCCGATGCCAATCGGGTTGCCGAAGTCATCGTTGCGGTGCAGCTGCACGCCCTGCTGGTTGTAGAGCACCAACTGGGTATCCGCGCCGAAGTCCTGCTCGGCCTGGTGGTAGCGGTTGTACATCTCGCTGTTGGTGTTGGTCTCGAACAGCACGCGCTTCTTGTTGTTGCTCATGGTCTCAGGCACCAGGAACCACATCCAATCGACATCACCGACTTCGTGGAAGTAGTGCCGCTGAATGTTGCCATCGGTCAAGCTGGACTCCACGGTCTTGGGTAGGATGCGATTGGCCATGGCCCTGGTGCTGTTGTTTTCGTAGGCCATGGTGGCACCCGCAGTGGTACCGCCGCCAGCGATGCTGGCCTGAATTGCCAGGGCGTTGCTCATCACGGTCGTGCTGGTAGCGCCATAGATGTCCATGCTGAAGACAGCGACCGAGATGCGGTTGTCCGCAGCCATAGCCGTGCCCGCAGCCGGGAAGTACGGCAGGGTCTCGCCAGCGGCGGCCACGCCGTTGACGTACCACTGGTACTGGAAGCTGAAGACCTGGCCATCGTCATCGAGGTGGTCTTCGTAGCCGGGTGCGCTCACGTTCGCGATCAGGATGGAATTGACGTCCGCCTGGCTGGGTGTGATGCTGACGTTGACCGGATGCGGCGGCCTGGCGCCAGCAGCGGTGCCGCTGCCCGTCGATGCGTCGTCATCGTAGGTCCCGCCAACCACGCGGAACAGCATATTCCGGCTGTACTCGGCCGTCGGCGGTATAGCGCGGCTGGTCATGCCGTTTTCGGTGTAGTAGGCCTTGAAGGACCAGACATCGCCCTTGACGGTGACATCCCTGAAGGTGCCGTCGGCGTTGGTCACC
>JAQWBY010000429.1 GCA_028706165.1 Lentisphaeria bacterium
AGCCATGCCGTTTCCGGGCTGTTGCAGGCATAGCCGGCGACCACGCTTTGGTCGTCGGCATAACCGCGCACGCTCCGCTCGTCGTCGCCCAATGCCTCCAGGCAGACGTCCTGAATGACCTTGAGCTCATTTGCGGCTGGCCGCCAGGTACCGCCATAGCCGGCGTCGCGGTAGGCCGCACGCACCAGCGCCTCCAGGTCCTGATGCGCGACCGCCGGCCGGCCGTAGCCAGCGGCGATGCGTCCATCCAGAAAAACCTTGTCGGTATGGACGGCGCACTCCAGGCCCACCAGGGCCTCGGAATCCCGCATCACGGCACATTCGACGCATTTCTCGACCACAGCGTCTGCCAAGCGGTCGGGGTGCCCAGGCGAGACATATTCGGCAATATGCAGTTTCATCGTACCCCCTCTGAGAGTGCAGGCAATTCTATGATGTCTTCGGCGGCTTCGACGAGGTCGTGGCGGAAGGAGGATGCCACCAGTCCGCAGTAGAGTTTTGCTCGGCAGCGCTGCAGCAAACTGGCCGCTGGCCGGCCGGTGTAGCCGTCCGTCAAAACAAGCAGACGCGACGCCTGTGCTGTCACCGGCAGGGCTAAATAATGTTCGAGGACGCAGTTGATGGCTGTGCCGCCGGTGCTCGCAAAACTCCCCTCGCGCAGGTCCGCCAGCGATACGGGCTGGACCTCGGTCGAAAAACTGAACAGCGTACACAGCCGCGCGCGGACAAAGGGCACCAGCGCACTCGCCAGATAAGGCAGGTAGTCGCTCATGGAACCCGACACGTCCACGTATACCAGCGCCCGGCGCTGCAGACCGCGCTGGCGACGAAGGACCGTCAGCGCGCTCGTTGAAAGGAGCACGTCGCCCTGCAGCAGGCGTCGCGCCGCCAAGGTACGGTCGTATGGTGACGGCAGAAAACTCTGCACTGGCGTCGGCGCTCGCGTCAGGCCACGCCGATTACCGCCAGGAAGTTCCAGTGACAGGCCGGCCCGACGCAGCAAGCGCCACATCGCGTGGACAAATGCAGCGCCCGGCTGGCGCTGGCCGTAGACGTCTTTCCTGCTGGTGCCGCCAAGAGCGCGGCCACCCAGGAACTTCGGCGGTCGCGGCCAGCGTTCGACGATGCTCTCGACGATGGCGCGGATTTCCGGGTCGTTCTCGCCCCCGCCATCGCCGCTATCACCACCGTGCGAGCCGAGCAGTAGCACGACGTCGTCGGGCAGCACGCATTCCCGCAGCGCCTGGAACACGTCGTAGTAGGTGCCGCAAGGTTCGTTGCCATAGAGCATGGCCAGGGCCGCTGCCACGGGCGCCGGCACATCTGCGTCCGGCGCCGGAGGTCGCAACAGTGCATCGGGAAGCCGCTCCGGCCGGTACAGCTGCGTAAAGAAACTCGTGTACTCGCGCTGGGGATAGTCCCGGCAGAGCATCGCGTTGATCACAGCGTCGAAAACGATATTCAGCGTTGGCGTGCTCTTGGGAAAGAGCGACGTGTGGCCCAAGATAACGTGGTAAATCTCGTGCATCACCAGCATGAACAGATGCTCGTCACTCTGGCAATACGTGCTCACAAAGGCCTTGTTCAGAACGAGCTCGGGCCGCTCAGCGCAGGTCACGCAGGCCGTCGCCACGTCGTCCGCAAAACGCACCCGTAGCAGTGAGAAAAGCCGGTGTAACTGCAGGGAACACGCCGGCAAGACGGCGTAAATGCGCTCCACAATCTTTTCCTCGTCGCTCATGATAGCACCTCGCTGCGCAAAAACGCGATTTTGCCCTTGAAACCATCGCCATCCAGCCGTAGTGGCCGTTTGGGGATGTACAGGCGGCCTGCCAGGCGCCCCAGAATGGCGATGATCAGGGCCGGGTCCGTACACAGCTCACAGTCTGCCGCCGGCAGCGCTGTCGTGACGCCGATCATAAAGCGCGTTGGACCAGCAGGCTCGCCATGCTGGGCGATATACGCTGCTGGCTCACAGGCCAGCTTCGCCGGATCAAACACGAGGTACTTGCCGACCGGCACAATCCGCCGAGTCACGGTGCTGCGTGGCGGCACCGCCATGTTGCAATAGGCGTTTTTCATAGTCCAAAGTCCCCCCAGAGCTTTTGGAAGTACGCGGCAACCGCCGTGATGTCGGCCTCGGTCTGATAGCCGTCCGGTAAAAACGAGTTCAGGAGATTGTCTCGGTGCCGCCGAAAATCGCTGCTGTCGGCAACGCTGGCGTTGTCGTCAGGCGTCGACGTGATTGCGCCGACAATGCGTGCGTACGCGGCATCGTGCATGGACACAGCCGTGGTCTTTTCCCCCGGCTCAAACACCGGCTGAATCTCCTCCGCCAGCATTTCCACGCAGGATGCGGGCAGCTCAACCCAGCTGCACACTGCCAGATACACTGCCAGCGCCAACGCCCGCCGCAGGGGCTCGCGACAGCTGCCAATGCCGTCACCGGCCAGCTCGGCAAAGCGCCTCGGCGCAAGCTGTTCCCGCATAACGACCGCCAATTCCAGGCGCCGCGCGGGGTCGGGCTCCTTGAGCAGCCGTTTCTCGTGCGAGTCGTCAGAGACGTCAGCCAGCGCCCACGCCTCCTTGCAGATGGCCGCGAGCTTGGCGTAGTCGATCGGCCTCGCCGCCGTGTCCGGCAGGGTGTTGACCAGGGCCAGCGTGGCCGATGCAAACAGTCCCGGACGCGGGCCGCCGTCGCCAGCAGTGCGCACCAGGACGCAACGGGCCGCATGTATCGCCAGCAGCGTGCGCAACAGCATGGTCGCCCGTCGCGTAGACACGGTGTAGCCAGCCGCAATCAGCATGTCCACCAGCGTGATGATGTAACCCGACAACGCATCCGAATGAAGCCGCACTGCCTGGCGATACTCGTTCTGCGTGTCAGAAATCAGGCAGGCGATGTCGATCGGAAAATCATGCCGGCCGGCAAACTGGTCGATCAGCAACGTCGACCGGTCCCGCTCGGAAAGATCGCGCCAGCCCGGCACTGCCACCACGAAGGGAAAGCGGTCCGCCAGCGCCGGGTCAAGCCGCTCGGCGCCAAGGTATTGCTCGGGATCGTCATCATCGTCGCAGGGCGGATTCATCGCCGCCCAGCGGTAATGCAGCTTGTCGAGCTTCTTTCCCTGGATACGACGGTCGTGGATAATCGGGAAGAGCTTGTTCTGCAACTCGGGACGAGTGCGGTTGAGCTCATCAATGAATACCACGCCGGCGTCCCAAATGGCCGTGTCGGTCGTGATGTACTCCAGCCGCTGGCGATTGGCGCTGGGCATGGGTATCCCGACCAGATCGTCGTAATTGATCAGGCTGGCATTGTAGCAGC
>JAQWBY010000430.1 GCA_028706165.1 Lentisphaeria bacterium
CCCTGGCGATTACAGGCTTCGAGGTAGTCCGTCCAGGCGACCTGCGAGGTCTTGCGGATGGGATCGAAACGCACACTGTCGTAATTCATCTCGCGGATGTGGGCGACGTGCTGGTCAATGGCCTCGGGATGGCCGTAGTAATAACGCAAGCGGCTTAGCCCCGGGCTGGTCCACATGCGCAAGCGCGCCTTCTGGCCATTGATGCGGATCTCGCCGTCCTCAACCCAGCATTCGCGGAAGCCGAAGGTCTGCGGTCCGAGGCTGTCCGCCACCACGCCGCCTGCCGGCGTCAGCGTCGCAGTCATGTCATAGACCCGAGGATACTCGACGTTCCACAGCACGGGATTGGCCCACGCCGCGGTAAAGCTCAGCAGCTGCTCGGCGCTGCCGTCGAGCACGACGTCCGCCTTGAAACTGGTGGTGGCGCCGTCGCGCACAAAGTCGAACTGCAGCAGCGCCGGGCCCTGCTGGCCGGCGAGGTTCTGGATGCGCGCGCGCAGAGTCACGTTCTGGCGCCGGAAGGACGGCAGCGCCAGCGCGGTCTTGATGGACAGGGGCGACGGCGCATGCTCCAGCCAGACGTCATCCAGCGCGATTTCGCCGTGGTCGCCAATGCTCGGCACGCCATTCCACAAGCCGACATAGTCGCGATCAATGAACAGCGTCAGATCGTTGGCCGCATCAGCACGCAGCAGGTCGGTCAGGTCCAGCCGCACGGCATTGGGCACGGTGGTGAATGTCTTGAAATCCTGGCGGAAGGCGTGAATGAGCCGGCCATTGACATACACCCGGCCGGAATCACCATTGAGATTGGTAAAATGCAGATACACGCGACCGCCCGCCGGGAAATCCGCCGGGATGCTCAGCGCACGCTGATACCACGCGGCGCGATACGTGATCAGGTCCTTGCCCTGCCACTGCCAGCCCATGCCGGCCAGGCGCCCATGGTCGTCTCGCCAAATGTCGTACAACGGCGAGCGAAAACTGCCCGGCACGCGCATGTAGCCCCACTGAGCCGTTGGCGGCGCATAGGAGTAGCGCTCGACGGGCTGCACCCGCCAATAGCCATTGAGGCAGACGCCCCGACGCACGCCACGTACGCGCTGCTCGGCGTCGCCCAAATCCCACAGGGACGCCTCAAGCTCGCTGGTGGCGCCGACCGCGAGGTTGCCGGCGGTGGCACCGTCCGGCCAAGCATCCGCCGGCAACAGGCTCAGGCCCGGCGTGGCCTTCAACGCCGTGATGGCCGCGAAGGGCTCCGCCAACGCGATGTCGCCCTGCAACGCACCATCAAGCAGCAGCGCCAGCCGACCGTCGGCGACCTCAAGCCGCAGCTGGTGCGGCTGGTCCCAACTCAACACATATTTCGCTTCAATCGCCTGGGTCTTGTCGCCCTCTTTAACGAACAACGCGAGGTGGTTGGACGCGCCCAAGGACACCACGGTCAATTCCTGCCGGCCGTTGTCCATCCGCAGCATGGTCGTCGGCGCGGGAAAACCCGACTCGCGATGCTGCAAGACAAACTCAAGCCCCGCAGACGTCTGCCGCAACGCCGTCACTGGCCGCTCTTCCAGCTGGATGTCGCCGCCACCGGCGGCCAGCACGGCAATGTCCTCCGGCCCCAACACGCGAGTGAAAATTTTGATCTCGTCGTAGACGCCATCGCCGACCACGGCGTTGAAGCGGTCGGAACTGCTGTCGCCCAGCCACAACGTCGGCTGCAGTTTCTCGGCCATGGCTTGGAAGCGGTCCGGCGACGCCTTGTTGCCGACTTCGCGCCCGTTGACGTACAGCAGCACCTGGCCCTTGCCGGTATCCCAGCTCAGCGCCACCTGCGCCCATTCGTCTTTGCGGAAAATGTTCTTGCTCAATATCTGTATTTGCGCGGGCGCGCAGACGCTGGTGTCGATATGCCGCGTGCCACTCTTGACCATGTACAGGCGAAAGCCCTGGCCGGTGTCGAGGTTGATGATCCGCCGCCCGCCCTCGTCCGTCTCCTGCCAATTGGGCTTGAACCAAAAGGACAAGGTGCCGGCATTGAGGTCCAACGCCGGCAGTTTGCTGAACTCACAGGCCGTCACCTGGTCGTAGGCATGACGGGTCACCTGCAGCCCCTGGCCGCTCACGCCCGGCAGATAGTCGCCACGGCCATGAACCACCCCCGGCGGCAACTCCGCGCCGCCAGCACCCAACACCGCCGCCGAGCCATCCAACGGCATGTACAAGCTGGGCTCGGCAGCACCAAGCAACAACGGCAACAGGCAGGACATCAGCGCTAGGCGGCTACACATTTTCACGACGGTTTTTCCTCTTGATGAACGGGTGCATATTCGGCGACGCACACAGGCGACCAACGCCACGCTAAATGCTAAAATTGGGTAATGTGCGAAATCTTGTGATTGAAAGAGAAACTTAACACAGTCGTTCTGAAGCCTTTCTCAGCGCCGTAGGGGCAAATTCATGCGCAACCGTTTGATAAGCTGCCCATTGTAAACAAGATTTTTGCATAAGAAGAGTTTCAGTCGCATTGGCACAAGGAATCACTGATTGGCAAATACCAGTTTCATCACAAGATTTCGCACATTACCCAAAATCGGTTGCGGACGGAACGCCGCAGCCAGGCGACGGCTCCCAAACTTATTTCTGGAGTGCCCAGAATACTGTCGTGTTCTTAGGAACCTGATTGTAGTTCAAAAAGCTCACATGGAGATCATAATACAACACGTTGGTGCCGCCATTGTGCGGGATGTTACCGTTCCAATACTGGTAGTTCCAGGCGTTGGTGATCTCCGACGGGAAGAAGCCCTCAATCACAAAGCAGGTCTCCGACAGGCGCTGTTTGTTGGTGATGTTCACACTATCACCATCGATATTCAGGCAGTAACGGTAGGTGTTGACATCCGTGCGCAGGTAATTGTCCTTATTGCTCTGCGACACCAGCGGCGCCGGCACCGGCGTGCTCGGGCACCAGAAGATGGTCTTTTTGCGCCAGTCGCGGGTATTAGACGTGTCCGGGTTGCTGCCGATGTAGCCCGACAAACGCCACTGCCAGTCCCAGTACTTCCAGCCATTGGTCGCCGTCGGCCCTTCTCCCGTGTAGGTCATATGGGTGTAATAGCCCGTGTTGTCACCCTCATACAACGCCGCCGCCGTGCCAATCTGCTTCATGTTCGACACGCAGCTGATTGCCCGCGCTTTCTCCCGCGCCTTCGCCAAAGCCGGCAACAGCATCGCCGCCAAAATCGCGATGATCGCTATCACCACCAGTAACTCAATCAGCGTGAAACACAGCGTCCGCCGCAGGCACGCGCGAC
>JAQWBY010000075.1 GCA_028706165.1 Lentisphaeria bacterium
CAGTCGTCCGACAAAAATGCCGCCGTGTTCATCAGCACAATCCGGTCGATCCGCTCGGGATGCCGGGCCGCATAGCCCATGCCGACGCCGCCGCCCCAGTCATGCAACACCAGCGTCAGACGCTCAAGCTTGAGCTCGTTATTCAACCAGTGCTCGATGCAGCGGATGTGGTCCTCCAGGTGGTAGGGCCAGTCCTGCGGCTTGTCTGACAAACCACAGCCAATGAGGTCGGCAGCCAACGCCCGCTGACCACCGGCAGCCACGCGACGAATGAGGTCGCGATACATGAATGACCAGGTGGGATTGCCGTGAAGCATCACCACCGCCTCGCCCTGCCCTTCATCCACATAATGCAACGACGGGCCGTCGGGGGTCTGATAACGATGCGAGGCAAAGGGATACAAGTCTTTCCAAGTCATTCAGTTCTCCATCAGCGATACACGCACTGCCTGGCGGCCTCCGCTGCCGCCAGATGTTGTTAGTTACTTCGTTCTTCCTCGTCAAAAAAACACACCCGCAGGACGGCCTAAAAGGGCACGATCTCCTGCATGACGGGCTGGACCATGATCTCCGGAAAGACCAGGTGGTCCGGGAATTCACAAATCTTCACCACGAGGTCGCCCATCTGTTCGCCGGTCATCACCTTGCCGCGCCGCGCCTCTGGCATGGGCCCGAGCCCCGCCGCGGCGGAGAATTCCGTCTCGCCCCAGGACGGGGTCAACACGGTCACGCGTACATTGTGCGGCCGCAGCTCGGTGTAGAGCGCACGGCTGAACATGTCCACGCCGGCCTTGGCGGCCGTGTAGGTCGCAAAACCCGGCCAGCCGTAATGCGCGCAGACGCTGGTGACGTTAATGATCAGGCCCGATTTGCGCGCCGTCATCAGCGCGGCGGCCCGCCGGCAGCCATAAATCACGCCCAGCAGATTGGTTTCAATGGAGCGACGGATGTCGTCGTCGCTCTGCTCTTGCAGGGGCGCAATATGCACGCCACTACCGGCGTTGTTCACCAGAACATCGACATCGTCACCGCAGGCGGCAAAGATGCGGTCCCAGTCCGCCGGACAGCCGACATCGCCGGCGACAGCCTGTACGCCGATCTCGGCGGCGCTCTGGACAAGGACGTCCTGGCGGCGGCCGGTGATCCACACCTGGGCACCACGTGCCTTCAGTGCCGCGGCAATACCCTTGCCATAGCCCTGCGAACCGCCCGTAACGATCACTTTCTTGCCCTTGCAGTCCATCATTGACCTCCTTGACACTTGATTTCCTCACGCAGCGCGGCAATCGGCAACGCCGCCGGTAGCACGTCCAGCCGCATGGCCAGTGCCGCCGCCGCGCCAGCAGCCGTGCCTAATTGCATCATCTTGCGGGACAACCGGCAGCTCGATGCCGCCAGGCTCGAAAAACCGGCTATCCGGCCGGCCACAAACATATTGTCAAAGGCTAGCGGCTGCAAACAACGATAGGGCACGCCGTAGGGCCCGCTGATCCTGCCGCTGGCACGCCGTGCGCCATGGCGATCAAGGCCGTGGCCGGCGATGGCAATCACATCGGGGTGGCCCGGCGGCGACAGCAGGTCCTGCTCGCGCAGCATGTAGCGACAGCGCACCCGGAACGTCTCGCGAACACCCATCGCCGGATAGAGATGCAGCAGCCGGTAACCACGCAGCTGCGGCCAGGCATTCTGGACATGATGCCAATAACAACGCACCCGGCGCTCACTCTCGGCCAGCGCTGCCAACGGCGACAGCTCCTGCAACTCAGCGCCGCTCATCGTCGGCAGCATGTTGCAATTCAGATCGCCATTGGGAAAATGCGCCGCAACCATCGCCGGAAAATGCTGCGCCCACCAGCAGTGCGCGGGGATGTCCGCCGGCAACGCCTCTACCGCCGGCATCGCCACGGGCGTGACCCGGAACAGCCTAGTCGCGCCATTGAGGCGACCAGTGGCCTCTTCCGGCGCGTCGGGCTCGCCAAAGGCCGCCCGGGAATCCTCGCCCTGCAAAAGCTCGCAGCCGGCAAGGCGCGCCAATTCGCCGCAGCAATCCACGACGTACCGCGCACGAAATTCTTCACCGGCGCGCGTCCGCAGCGCCGTGATGACGCGGTCGCGGAGCTCGACGGCAACGACTTCCCGGCCGTCGTAGACTGCGCAACAGCCGCTCTCACGCAGCATATCCCGCGCACACTGATCCCACGCCGCCGGCTCGAAGATGACGCCGCCGACCGGGTTGCGCAGATCGGGCGGCAACGTCCAGTCCAGCGCCTCGGTGTCGCTATAGCTCATGGCGCTGTCCAAGCCGAGCTCGCAGCCGGGAAAAGCCGCGTCGTCGCCCTGCAGAAAATAGCGGTGCTTGAAGTAGCGGTAGATGCCACAGGCGTTGGGCAGGCGGCGCATGCGCTCGTAGAGCTGCCGCGGCGCGCCAGAGCCATCGCATTCGGGCTCCCAGCAGCAGACGCCAGCCAGCGTGGAGTTACCGCCGAGCATCGTCTCGCGCTCCAGCAGCAGCGTACGAGCGCCGGCACGGGCGGCCGCCAGCGCCGCACCAAAACCCGCGCTGCCACCGCCAAGAACCACGACATCATAGGCCGGCGACATGGCTGCGCCGGCCCTACTGCTTGGACCGGATCAGCTCCGCCAGCGTCGCGACGGATTTCAAGACGTCGGCAGTTATATCCGACGGCTCAAATTTGACCGCGAAGATCTCTTCCATGGCCACAATGAGCTCCAGCAGCAGAAATGAATCCACCCCGTATTCGGATAGCTCGACATCTGTGGCAATATCCGCCGGCGCAATATCCAAAAAGAGTCTCTCGACGATCAGTTCCTTGAGTTGCTGTTCCAATCCTTCAGCCATGTTGCGCTCCTCTGCGTAATCGGGTTATTCTGCGCCCGGCGTGGCATGGTCATCCCGCGGCAGGGGTATGACCAGCACCGGGCAAGTCGAACGTTTTACCACCTTCTCGGCCACCGTGCCGAAGAAGATGGACTGTATGGCACCGCGGCCTTGCCGACCCAACACAATCAGGTCGACCGCGAACTCACGGGCCGTGTCAATAATCGTCGCGTAATCTTTGCCAATGCGGAACTCCGCCCGGAAAGACACCCCAGCAGGTACACGCGAGCGGTACTCGCTGGCAATCTTGGCGTCAAGGGCATCCCGCGCCTCTTTATCCACGTCGGTATCCAATTCGTAGATATAGGTCTTCCAAAACTGCGCATCGGGCTCGGGAATGACATGGAGCAAAATGAGCTCGCAGCCCTCGCGCTTCGCCGCCGCATCCACCGCGAAGTCAAATGCGTAGTGGGCGTTGGCCGAAAAATCCGTGCAAAACAGAACGCGCTTCATCTGTGTGTATTCGGCTGTCATGCTGCCACCTCCAATGCCATTCTCCGCGGTCAAGCCGCCGTCGTACCCCTACAACGCAAGAATAAGTGAAATAATTGCACCTGTTGACACCGCCTTAACGCCATCACCGCGCCAGATAGCGCGGCAAGACCAGGGCCAGATCGGGAAAGACCAGCATCAATGCGGACATCAACACGAGGATGACCACGTAGGGCCAGGAGCCGCGGAAGATGTCCTGCAGCGGTATTCGGCGATCAATACCACTGACCACGTAGACATTGACGCCGACCGGCGGTGTGATCACGCCCATCTGCACCACCAGCACCACCATGACGCCAAACCACACCGGGTCGTACTGCAGCGCTTTGATCACGGGAAAAAAGATCGGTATGGTCAACAGCACCAACGCCAGGGCGTCAACCATGCAACCGGCCACGAGGTAGAAAAGCAGGATGAGCGCCAGGGTCACCCAGGCAGGAACAGCCAGGGTCGTCAGCGCGTTGGCTAATTCACTAGGCAAGCGCGTCAAAGCCAGAAAACGCCCGAAGACCATCGCACCCGCGATAATGATCAGCACCATGGTCGACACCCGGATGGTCTCCATCAATGACCGCACGAGCGTCTTCCAGCTCAGCGTGCGCCGACAAAGGGCCACAACAATGCTGCCGGCTGCGCCGACCGCCGCGGCTTCCGTCGGCGTGAACCAGCCAATGAACATGCCGCCCATCACCAGCAGAAACAGCAGCGCGGTCTCAATCACGCCAAGTAGCGAGCGGAAACGCACACCCCAGCTGCATGGCTCCGCCGGCGGCCCCAACTCCGGCCGGAAGGCGCAGAGCGCCAGACAGAAGAAGGAAAAGAGGCCCGTGAGGATCAATCCCGGCACCACGCCGGCCATGAACAGCGTCGCCGGCGACAGCTCGGTCATGATGCCGTAGACGATGAAAACCACGCTAGGCGGTATGAGCATGCCCAAGCTGCCACCGGCGGCAACCAGGCCGGCGCCCATCCCCAGGTGGTACTTGTGCCGGCGCATCTCCGGCAGGGACACCGACGCGATGGTCGCTGCCGTCGCCGGCCCCGACCCGCAGATGGCACCGAACGCCGCGCAGGCGCCAATAGTCGCCACCCCCAGCCCGCCAGGCAAGCGCCCGAGCCAGCGGTACGCCGCGTCAAAAAGCCGCCGGCTGATACCGGCGTGAAAGGACACCTGCCCCATGAGGATGAAGAGCGGTATCACGCTCAAGTCGTACTTGCTGAAGGTCTCGTAGCTCACACTGACCAGCATGTGAAAGGCCCCGACCGGATTGTGGATGATCATGGCAAAGCCCATGCAGCCCACTACCGCCAGCGCAAAACCAACCGGCATGCTCAGCATCAACAGCAGCAACAGCAACAATATGCCCAGAACTCCAAGGGTAAATAGGCTCATGGCTTCATCATCTCCCGTCCAGGATGCATCAAGTTGTAAAATTTGACCAGCACGACGACGGCCAGCGAGAAGGCCATCAGCCACCACACCCAGAAAATGGGTATCTGCAGGGTCAGCGTCACACTGCCACGCCGCAGCAATGTCCCACCATACACCACGCAACGCCACGACATGAAGCTGAACAGCAACAGTACCAGCGTCCGACAAAAACTATCTGCCAACACCCGGCCGACCCGTGGCATTTTGTGAAAGAAATACTCGACGGCGACATGGCCCTTGACAGCCGTGGTGTAGGGCAATGCCGTCACCACGCTGATACAGCCGGCGATGCTGACGATGTCCACCACACCCGGCAAGGGATGACCCAGGCGCCGCATGATGATGTCCACGCAGGTGATGAGCATCATCGACAGTACCCCCAGCGCCGACACGCCAGCAAGCGCCATCACCAGCGCCGACACGCTTCGCTGATACACGTTCCAGATCATGGCTGTTCTCCTTGCTTCGTGCTGTCACCCGTTGTCTGCGCAGCCGCGGCTGTGGCCCGGCTCCGCCGTGCGTCAGCGACCGCCGCCTTGAGGAAGGCCATGGCATCCGTGCCCGGCAATCCCGCCGCATCGGTCTTCTTCACCCAGTTTTCCAGCAATGGCACCATCGCCGCCGCCGCGATGGCGTCGTCTTCAGCTGACATGTCAGTGATAGTCTTACCCAGTCCCTGGACAAATTCGAGCCCATCGCGATCCACCTCGTCCCAGGCGGCGCCGTGCTGGTCGATCCATTCGCGACTGACTTCGCTGATAGCAGTCTTTATGTCCTCCGGGAAACGCTCCCAGACCTGTTTGTTCATGACCACGAACATCGCCGTGGTGTAGCCGGCCGCCGGCACTCTAGTGACATGGTTGATCACCTCGCCCTGCCGCCAGCCCTTGAGAGTCTCCATCGGGCAGAAAGTGCCATCAACCACGCCACGCCGCAACGCCTCGTAGGTGTCCGGCTGGCTCATGCCCACGGCATTCGCGCCCAGGGCCTTGACCATCTGCGCGGTAATCCCCGTGCCACGGATGCTCCGGCCTTTGAGGTCGCCCAAAGACGCCACCGGCGCCGTCGTCGCTAATATCCCCGGGCCGTGCGCATGCACATAGAGCACATGCACATCAGACAGCTCCTTGGGCTGAAAACGCACAATGAACTCGTTGGCAATCCGCGTCGCCGCCATGCCATCCGGATAGCCCAGCGGCAAATCCAGGGCCTCCATGAGCGGAAACAACCCGCGCGTATACGCAAAACAACTCATGCCCACATCCGATACCCGATTAATCACACAATCAAAATTCTCGGCGGCGCCGGTAAGCGCCCCGCCTGGGAAGACATCGATCTGCACCCGCCCATCCGTCCGCCGGTACACTTCGTCGGCCCATTCCCGAGCCAGCAGACTGTGAATGTGCGAAGCCGGGAAAAAGACGCTGTAGGCCAGGCGGTACTCCGCGCCCTTCTCCCCCCCGCAGGACAATCCCAGCAGACACAAGGCCGTCAGCAATAGCAGCCGGCCACCACGCCGCCACCACTGCGTTGACCACGTCGTCGTTCTCATAATGCACTCTCTTTCTTCTCTTCGAACTTTGAGGGTTGGAAACAAAAAAACACCGGAATCATGACCGTATCGCGTCATGATGGCCGGTGTTGTGTCCGCTGCTGCTTCCGAGCCGGCAAGATCGCCGGCATCAGTAGCTGTCAGATTTTCTGCCGCAGAAATTCCACGGCGCGGCGGATATCCGCCTCGGGGTTGGCTCCGACCTCACGCTCAACGGTCAGATAGCCCGCGTAACCCACTTCGGAGAGGGCCGCCAGATAGCGATCCCAGTCCACTTTTCCTTCTCCAAGCGGCAGCTCATTGAAAAGCTCGCCGATATTGAGTCCCTCGACGCCCCCTTCGGCAAATGCCGCATAGACCTTCACCGGGTCACAGGGACGATATTGCACGCCGTCTTTGGCATGCGTATGCTTGATGTGCCGACGCAGCGCATACACCGCCTGCACCGGATCGTCATTCAACACCATGATCAAATTGGCCGGATCGAGATTGACCCCGACGCCACACGAATCGACCTCGTCCAAAAACGCCGCCAGCCGCGCCGCCGGCTCCGGACCGGTCTCAATCGCGAAAGCCACGCCGCGCTCAGCCGCGTAAGTACCGATGTCCTTGCACACCGCCAGCTGATTGCGGTACACAGGCGACCTGCTGTCCTCTGGCACCACGCCGATATGCGTGGTCACCACCGTCGAGCCCAAATCCACCGCCAGATCGACGATCGCCTTGGAACGCCGGGTCTTCACCGCGTTCTCGGCCGCAATCTGAAAACCATGGCCGCCAAGATCACCGCATAAGGCCGAAATCGCCAGGCCATTGTCCGCAACCAAGGCGCGAAAGGCGCGACGATCCGCCGCACTCAGCGCCTCGGCGCTCATCGCGCCGTCGACCACATACACCTGAATGCCGTCCGCACCCACCTCACGGGCTTTGCGCACGCCAGCCGGTATCGACAGCCGAAATGAATCAACCATCACGCCTATTTTGAATCGCGACATGAACGCCGTCCTTCACTTTTCAACACTGTCACACCAACAAAATCCGGGAAAAACGGTCGCTAATATAGCACGCTTTGCCACGCGCAAAGCCCCGCCGCGCATT
Source organism: Lentisphaeria bacterium (assembly GCA_028706165.1). Lineage (GTDB taxonomy): Bacteria > Verrucomicrobiota > Lentisphaeria > Oligosphaerales > Oligosphaeraceae > Oligosphaera. The sequence continues at coordinate 7,474 of JAQWBY010000075.1, forward strand.
TATCAAGCGAAACAATGCAACGGCTCAGTCATTGACACCGGCCAGTCCCTGGGGACGCCTGGGACCGCTGGGCGACACCTATGGCAGGTGCTTGGCGACGCTTATTGCAGCAGCTCGTTGATCTGGCCGATATAGCCGGCGTAGAAGCTGATGATGCGGTAGCCGATGTAGAGAACGAGGCAGCCGTAGAGGGCTTTCGGCGCCATGAGGGCGACGATTTCGAGCTGGCGTTCGCCGTCGTTGGCGCAGAAGGTAGCGATGCGGTCGGCGCTGGCGTCGAGGGTACCGCTCATTTCGCCGGTATCAATCAGCGCCGGGATGCTCGACCGCCGTTCTCGGCCGCTGCTGGTTTTATGGTAGGCGGCGGCGAAGGGCTCGCCGTGTTGGTCGATGCGCTTGGCGATGCGCAGGAAGCGCAGCTGGTAAGCCCGGTTGCTGCAGCTTTCCGCCGCCAGTTTAATGGCGTTAACCATGCCGATGCCAGCATTCAGACAGAGTGACAGGGCGCGAAAAAAGCTGGCGTTTTCAAGATTGAACTGCACGGCGCCCAGCACCGGCACGGCGTCCAGCAAAGACCCGACCAGTCGGCTGCGAAACAGCCCCGGCGCCAAGGCCCGCAGCACAATAAAAATCGCCCAAGGCACGGCGTACCACAGAATCAGGCGAGAGACGACCTGGGGCATGGTCAGCTGGCCGATGGCGACATCCACCACGCAGAGGATGGGCCCCGCGACGTGGTACATCAACAGCGGATACAACATCCCGCTGATGATTTTCTGGCGCAGACGCTGCCGCAGCGCATACCAGTCACTCAGGGAGCGAAAACAACGCTCCAGCTGCCCGCTGTATTCGCCGGCGGCGGCGACATTGCACTCGAAGCTGCTGAAACAGCTCATGCCGCGCATGGCTTCGGCCAGCGTCGAGCCGCCCTGCAGGCTTTCCCGCAGCTGCCGAGCCACGCGATTGAATCGACCGGGGAAATGCTGTTCCAAGGCGCGCAAGATGGGCAGGCCAGCGCCAAGCAAGGTGGCCAGAGTGTCATAATACTGGCTGCGATCACCTAATGCGCTCATAGCCACCATCCTCGGGTTGCGTTACTGCGCCGCGACCAGGCGCAAACAGAATGCGGGGTGGGCGTCAGATCTTGGTCAGCACGCCCTGGCGATAGAGCAAGGTCATGAAGCGCGTGTCGAGCGTATGACCGGCCTTGTAGGACACGATCTTGCCGCAGAGCCGGCCCTTGTCCAAAAGCGACAATGCCGCGATGAGATCCAGGCAAGCGCGATGCCAGACGGCCTCCAGTGACTTGCCGTCGTGCAGCAGCTTGGGGGTGTTGACATAGCTGCGCTTGCCCGCGACCAAAATGTTGTCTTTCGTATAGCCCAGATTGCGTGTATCGGCAAAAAGTTTGCCGATAGTCTTCATGTAGAACATCACCGCCTGAGAGCAGTTGGTGCGCGCGTGCGCCCCGTGCACAAAGGCGTCGTCCCAGACATCAAAAACCACGCGCTGCTTGCCGATGGCCGTCGGAAAATCAATGGCCACATCCAGAGTCAGCTTGCGATCGCCGGCAGCAGCTGGATAATAGGTCAGGAAACCGCCATTGGGACCGACGATGCTCACCGGTTCCTTGACGGTCAAAAAGCTCACCGGCCGTTCTTTGTCCACGACAATGCCGGCTTTGCGGATGCCCTCGACGATCGGCATGCTGCCGACCTCGAAGAGCGGCGGGTCACCGCTATCCATGCCGATGCGCACATTGTCCAGCCCCAAGCCGAGGCGATGGGCGATGATGTGCTCAGTCATACGCACATAATTGTGGGGATTGCCGCTACGCAGAACGATATTGCGCTGCGCGGTCCAGACATTGCGGGCCGACACGCGGATCGGCAGCTGCTCATGAAGGTCCAGCCGTTCCAGCCACCAGCCGCGACGGACACTGGGCTCGAAGAACAGCGTGCTGCTGATGCCTTTGCTGTAGGTCGCCGGGCCAGTCACATGAAAGCGCCCGCCCAGCGTCGTCTCGTAGGGCTGCGGCTGCCAGCCGTCGGGAGCCATAAAGCTCATGTCCACCGGTATGGCCGCGTGGGCCTCCTGGCTCAAGCGCAACAGATATTCATCACCAGCCAGTATCCTGCTGTCGTCCATGCCGTCCTTTCACAATGCCGTCGTCATGCCGCAAAAATACGGGGCGGCACAACGCGCGCCCCGCATCCATTCAGCTTTGCGAGCGTGTCATCAATCGATGGTGACTTCCTTGCCGGCGGCAGCCGAGCGGTAGATACCGTCGATCATCTTCTGCACCGCCATGCCGGATTCGCCCGGAGCGCGCAGGGGCGAGCCGGTCAGGCAGGCGTCAGCGAAGTTCTTCAACTTAGCCACGAACAGCGAGTTGAACTGCGTGCCGGGCAGGTACGCAGCCTTGGAGTTGATCATCGTGCCGGCGTGGTCCGTGAACAGGGTCGCAGCTTCCCAGTTGAAACCGCCCTTGGTGCCCATGATCTCGAAATTCCACACGTCCTTTTCGATATGGGCGCTGAAGGACGCCTCGACCTGCATCAACGCGCCGGTATCAAAGCGGATCTGGCCGATCGCCAGGTCTTCGACGGTGAAGGTCTTCCAGTCCCAGTTCGGCCACATGCTGGTCACTTCCGACGGCTTGTCGCCAATGTAGGTCCAGCAGTTACCGGACGCCGACACCGGCTTGGGCTCGCCCATGCAGTAGTGCGCGGACTCCATCACGTGCACGCCGATGTCGATCATCGGCCCGCCGCCTTGGAGCTCTTTCTGACCAAAGACACCCCAGTTCGGAATGCCGCGGCGACGCAGCGCGCGGCACTTCACAAAAAGAATGTCGCCGATGTCGCCGGCGGCCATCGCCCGCTTGAACATCTCGCAGGACGGATGATAGCGGTACTGGAAGCCCGTGCAGAGCAGCTTGCCATTCTTCTTGGCGGCATCGACCATCATCTGGCACTCGGCCGGAGACATGGCCATGGGCTTCTCGGTGATCACATGGCAACCGGCATTTAATGCGGCCACGGCGGCAGGCATGTGCACGCCATTCGGAGTGCAGACGTCAACCACATCCGGCTTGATCTCGGCCAGCAGGTCATCCCACTTCTCGTAGGTGGCCTTAATGCCGTATTTCTCATTCATCAGCTTCAGACGATCGGGCTTGATATCGCAACCGGCGACCACTTCGATCTCCGGAATCTGCTTGATGGCATCAAGATGCGTTGTGCTGATGCCACCGCAACCCACAATCGCCCAGCGCAACTTCTTGCTGACTTCCCGTTTCTCTTCTGTCGCAAACGATTCCGTACCTACTGCATTGTTCGACATGCCGTTCTCCTTTGTGTGTTGTATATCGCCGAAACTACGCAACGCGCGTCTTCAGCATAAATGGCCTAGAATATATCCCGTTGCTGATAAGCCGACAGGCACCCCCGCAAAAAAAGATAAATTGATCAGACCGATCAGACCGATCGGACCGATCAAATCGACGGTCCGTCCGATCCGTCAGATCCGTCTGCGATAAAAAAGACCGCCGCCCCGCCTGTTCTCTCCTACTTGTCGGTGCGGAACGGTCCTGCGGGCAATCCGGCCTGGTTGATGAGCGTGCAGTCGGGGTTGTTGGCCCAGGCGTAACGCACGTGCGCCGGCTCGGGCACATCCTTGCTCCAGACCAGGACGCTGTCCTGCCCGTCGATACGCGCCTCAGCCCAGACGAACTTCATGTCGGCGCCGGCGATGGCGAAGCCCTTGAGTTTGTCGCCTCGGACGGCCAGCCCGTCGTAGCAATGACTGAAGCGCACACGAATGGCAGCGCCTTCCCGCGCGAAGCCGCTGTAGAGCGGGCCGCTGACGGCGAGGTCTTTTTCGCCGTAGCAATCCCGGCGAGCCCAGAGCGCCAGCCGGCGACCGACTTCCTGCTTGTTCATCGGATGCACATTATGGGGGTCGCCAATGTCAATGGCCGACGCCATGCCCGTCAGCGGCACGGCCAAAGCCTTGGTCTGGGATTCGCGGAATCCTGGCCAGCCCCCCTCCACCGGCTGCTCCTGAGGTTTCTGATATGCCGCCAGTTGGACGTAGTAGAAGGGCAATTGGTCATCCTGCCAGAGTTCGCGCCACGAGCGGATCAGCGTGGGGAACAACACGTCGTGCTGCTTGGGATTACCGGCGTTGCTCTCGCCCTGGTACCAGATGAATCCCCGCAACGGCATGGACGCCAGCGGCGCGATCATCGCATTGTAAAAGCCCGTCGGCAGGTGATAGGGCTCGGGCAATGTCCGCGACAGCGCCCGCGGCTCATACGCCCTCTCAACCTTGAAACGCCAGACTGCCGGCAGCATTACTTTCTCATTGCCCTGGCCGAGGTACTGCGGCCGCGGATAGGTCGGATGGAAGCCGCCCGGGCCAGTGTCATTGAAGACCCGCACAGCAATGACATTGCGGCCGGCCTTGACGATATTGCCCGGCACCGGATGCGTGCGGAATATCCAAATACCGCCGTTGTTCTCTTTGCGGCCGATTTCCACACCGTTGAAATACGCCACGCTATTCTGAGCAATAAGACCGAGGTACAGCGATGCGTTTTTACCCGCCCAGCTTTCCGGCACCGTAATCGCCGCGCGATACCACATGGCACCGTCAATCTTGAGGCCTTGGGATTCAATGCTGCCGGGCACCTTCATGTCCCGCCAGTCGTCGTCAGCAAAATCCGACTCGGCCCATGCCGCGCATTCCGGTAGCATCCCCGGGTCCTTGTAGGCCGCATCTTCGTAGATCTTCTTCCGCACGCCAACGTAGGTCGCAAAGTCCTTGTATTCCTCAGCGGGAATAGCCAGCGGCTGCGGCAAGGCCGGATTCGAGCGCAGCACATCGGCGGCTACCCACGCCTGGCAGGAACTAGAGCCAATCGCACAGTTGACTATGCCAATCGGCACGCCATGTGTTTTCACCAGCTCACGCGCAAAAAAGTAGCCCACAGCCGAAAATTCCGGGGCGTTCTCCGGCGTGCACAGCTTCCACTCGCCGGCCGGGTCCTGCTGGGGTGACGATGCCAGTGCGGTCTTGACCATGAAAAAACGAATAGTGTCGTACTTGGCAGCCGCGATTTCCTCTTTGGCATTCATGGCCTCGCGAATGCGCACCTGCATATTCGATTGGCCGGAGGCCAGCCACAGATCGCCCACCAAGACATTTTTGAGCACGATGCTGTTCTCGCCCGTCACCGTCATGTCCCGGCCCTCGGCGGACGCCGCCAGGGGCGCCAGCGTCACCCGCCAGACACCAGCGGCATCGGCCGTGCCCTCCTGACGCTGTCCCGCAAAGGCCACCACGACCTTCTCGCCGGGCTTGGCGCGGCCATACACCGGCAGGGGCTTGTCGCGCTGCAACAGCATATTGTCTGCAAAGGTCGCGGGCAAGACGACCTCCGCGTGCAACGCCGCCGCAGGCAGTGACAGCAGTGCCAACAGAGTCAAACGGCACCAGCCACCGCCACCCATAATCCCCGCCATTGCCGGCCGTCCCCAGCCGAAGTGTCTACTGTTCATTGTCGCCTCATTTCCTTGCTTCCGTGTTGGCACCTGATGCTACGGTCAGAACTCTCTGCAGACAAAGCGTTGCCGCATACTGTAACGGCCATGAATACCCTCTCAAGGCGCGGCTGAAAATAATCCCGCCCGCAGGGTAAGCGGTCAGCCATTGATAATGGCAGCCAGGCTTGCCGCCGACGTCAATCCCGGGTAAGCAAGTGAGTTCCATTGCCCCTTTTGCCCCAGTCAGCTTCGCCGACTGGGGCAAAAGGGGCCGAAGAACACGAATATAGTCGCCGTTGCATCCAGGGCGGCGCACGCTTTCAGCGTGCTTGCCCTGGGCTGGTATGTTTCGCGCTTTCAGCGCTTCTGCCGCTTCGCGGCCAGGGAAACGGGCGCGTTTGACTCAGTCAGAAGCTTTATGGCTTAATTATCAATGGCTCCTATGAAACCCGTTGCCGCAAAGGGCGGCGGAAATCAAGGTCGAATGGCTGGACGGCGACTGGCCATGGGTTTTCGGCAAATTGTCCCCGGTGTTTTCTCCGTCGGGGTGGTTACTGAACGAGTACCTTTTCGCGTTGCCGGACAGTCATTGATGCGCCGTTATTGCCAGCGCCGCCGACCTACGCACAAGAGGGACATGACTAAGGTGGAATGTCGCTCACCGCCGCGATAAAGCGGGCATCTGAGCGACGCGATCGCTTCACCAGAACTCACAACGATGAATGCCCAAATCACACGAACAAGACAGCTCAAATCATCCTGATCCACAATTTGCTGTTATTCGGT
>JAQWBY010000431.1 GCA_028706165.1 Lentisphaeria bacterium
CGGCCGCCGTGGCGTCCAGGCCGGCCGCGCTGGCCGCGGTCTGCTGCTGGGGATCCTGATAGACGGCGCTGAAACCGCTTTTCTGCACTGCCGCGCAGACGTCTTCGGGGCCGAGCACGCCGTCCTCCGCCTGCAGGCTGAGGGTCTTGGCCGCGAAATTCACGTAGACATCGCTGGCGCCGGGCAGCTTTTTTACGGCCCGTTCGATGCTGGCGGCGCAGCCGGCGCAGTGCATGCCGCCGATGGTAAAACTGAGTTTGTGGGTGGGCATAGGGTATCTCCCAGATTGTGCAGAGTGTGTGGATGTGGCGCCCTCCGGGCGCTGATTCAAGGGGGGAGCATGGTGCGGCCCTGCGGGCCGAATCTGGGCTGGGGGCGGACACATAGGTCCGCCCCTACGCGGTCTGATCGGTTTGGTCGTCTTTTTCTGTTATCGCGGACGGATCGGACGGATCGGACGGATCGGATTACTCGATCAGTCTGATCGGTCTGATCTTTTTTATTAGACCCGTCAAATTAGTGGTGTTCGCGCGTTGGCGCCAGTTCAGGGGGTATATTTGGCACTTTGGCGTATTTTTGTAGCGGTGGACGGAAACGGAATAGCCGATGTTGAAGAAACTATTTTTGCCAGTGGGGATGCTGATCGTCATCGCGCTGTCGTTTTTGTATCCGGCGCCGGGCGTGATGATGAAGGGCATGGGCCTGAACAACTTGCTCATCGTGGCGATCTTCCTGGTCTGCGGGTGGCAGACGGACGTGGACAATCTGCGCTACGACCACCGCATGGGCCTGATTTTCGTGGCGGGGGCGGTCTTGACGCTCGGTGTGGCGCCGTGGCTGGCGGTGGGTTTGACGCGGGTGTTGCGCATTTCTGAGCTGCCGGCGATCGGGCTGATTGTGATGAGTGCGGTGCCACCGACTTTGTCCAGCGGCATCGTCATGACGGCCAATGCTGGCGGCAATGTCTTGTTGTCGCTGTCGCTGACCATCGGTTACAATCTGCTGGGGGTGGTGACGCTGCCGTTGATGCTGACCTGGTGTCTGTCGGGCGACACGGCGGTATCGACGCAGCCGGCGACGATGTTTTTCAATCTGCTGGCCCTAGTGGTGCAGCCATTTTTTGCGGGCTTCATCTTCCAGCGGGTTTTTCGGCTGCGGACGCCCTCGTGGTTGGGATACGTGCCGTCGTTGTGCGTGCTGTTGCTGCTGCTGAATTTTTTCTCGGGGTCGCAGGGGGTGTTGCGGTCGTATCCTTTGGGCATGCTGGCCTTGTCGGGTTTGGGCAGTCTCGTGTTGCATGCCGTGCTGATGGCGCTGATGTGGTTTGGGGGCAGGGCCATGCGCTTTCCGTTGGCGGACTGCAAGGCGATGATCTTTACCGGCGCGTCCAAGACGGTGACCATTACCCTCGCGACACTCGCCATTCTCGGCGTCGGCGAAGGGCCGGCCGTCGTGCCGTGTCTGGTGTTCTATTTCGTGCAGATGATCGTTGATTCCATGCTCGCCGCCCGCATGGGCGCGATGGAGAAAAGATAGTTTTGCGAGGGAGAGGAAGGGCCATTGGCCCTTCCTCTCCCTCGCGCTCCCTCTCTATCCCATCTCGGGCGTCGTGTCTTGCCGCTTGCGCGGCAATTCACGCCGCCGGGTCGGTTTGATCAGTCCGGTGGCAAGTCTGAAGAAGAACAAGCAAGAGGAGTGGGCGATGACGATAGTACAGAGCACGTTCATGGAGAATCCCAACAGCTATCACGGTACGGACTCGGAGCGCATTGAGCAGGCGCTGGCGGCGGCGGCGCGGCGCGGCGTGCCGGTGTGCGTGACGGCGCGGCATCCGGATGATTGCGCGGAGCGTGATTACTGGCTGATTGACCGTGCCATACTCCTGCCTGCGAAATGCACGCTGATTATCGACAACTGCGCGATCAAACTGAGCGACAGCGCGCGGGACAACTTCATCCGCAGCGCGAATTGCGGCATGGGCGTACGTGACATTGCACCGCTGGAGGACATTCACATCATCGGCATCGGCAACGCCGAGCTGATTGGCGCCGACCGGCCGCGCGCCACGGGCGATGGGGCCAAGACCCTCGGCGAGCGCAGCTACGGCACCGATGCCGGCAAGGCTGATGAATGCCAGAAGGGCGACTGGCGTAACATTGGCGTGTTGTTTGCGCGGGTGAGCAATTTCTCCATCAGCGGCCTGACGTTGCGGGATTATCACTGCTGGGGTATCTCCCTGGAATATTGCGGGCATGGCCGGTTGAACTCGCTGAATTTCGCGGCCATGGGCTGGAAGATGATTGACAGCGTGAAGCAGCCCTTCCTTAACCAGGACGGCATCGACCTTCGGCGCGGCTGCCACGACATCATTATTGACGGCGTCAGCGGCACCTGTGGCGACGACCTGGTCGCGCTCACGGGTATACCCAGTCAGCGGCGGGACGCCGGCGAGCCCGGTTCGACCATGATCAGCGGCATGGGCATCGCGGGCATGAGCGACGATATCCGCCATGTCGTCATCCGTAACGTCGTGGGCTATTGCGCTGGTGGGCATCAGATCGTGCGCTTTCTCAACACCAAGGGCGTGAAGCTCCACCACGTTACGCTGGATGGCCTCACCGACACGTCGCCCGATGGCCTGCGCTGCAATGCGACGTTGCGCATCGGCGATAGCAATCCCACTTGGGGCGGGGTGACGCCGTTGGGCGATACCTACGGTATCATCGTCCGCAATGTCCACGCCAGCGGCAAACACGCTGTGATGATCGCCGGGTCGCTCTCCGATGCCGTCATCAGCGGCGTGGTCAATTACAATCCCGATGTCGAACCGATCAGTTTCAGCTCCGGCCGGGAATATACCCGTAATGTGCAGATCAGCGATACGATCACTGTGGGCTGAGGGGATGGTTTGCGAGGGGAGGGTGTGGCTTTGCGAGGGAGAGGGTGTGGCTTTGCGAGGGAGAGGAAGGGCCATTGGCCCTTCCTCTCCCTCGCGCTCCCTCTCTATCCCATCTCGGGCGTCGTGTCTTGCCGCTGCGCGGCAAGTCGCGCCGCCGGGATGGAGGCGCGAAGGCGCGAAGAAGGCTTTTTTATCCACAGATTCCGCAGATTAGCGCAGATTATGGCGTCGTGTCTTGCCGCTGCGCGGCAATTCACGCCGCCGGTAGGGAGGCTTTTTTTTTCTCACGCGAAGGCGCGAAGGCGCGAAGAAGGCTTTTTTATCCACAGATTCCGCAGATTAGCGCAGATTATGGCGGCGTGTCTTGCCGCTGCGCGGCAATTCACGCCGCCGGGAGGGAGGCTTTTTTTT
>JAQWBY010000432.1 GCA_028706165.1 Lentisphaeria bacterium
TGGCGGTGACCGAGTTCGATTTTGATTTTTGGCGCCCGAACATCCCCAAAATTGTTGATTGCGCCCACGAGCTGGGCTTGCGCGTACTCATCGACCCATGGGGGATCGGCAAGTATTTTGGCGGCGAACAGGTCAGCAAGTATTTGCAGAACAATATCGAGAACCGGCAGGTCTCGGCGCTCACCGGCGAGAAGCTGCCACATGCCTGCTTCAATACCAACAGCTTCCGGGACTACTTCCGGAATTTTTGTCTAACGCTGGCGCGTGAGACGGCCGCGGACGGTTTTTTCTGGGATGAGCCCCACTACGCCCTGCCGAAGTCCTACGCGTCGATTACGGGCGGGGCCGGCGATGACTGGAGCTGTCGTTGTCCCGTCTGCATGAAACGTTTCAGCGACTACTACGGCTATGACATGCCGCGGGTGATGACTGACGACGTCATTCAGTTTCGCTGGCGGGAGGCGTTGTGGATATTGGAAGACTGCTCACGGCAGCTGAAGGAGCTCAATGCCGGGCTGGAGATCACCTGTTGTGTGCATGCGACACTCAACAGCTATTACGTCACGGAGCTGCGCGGCTACGACAATTGGGACATGGTGGCTTCCTCACCGTACTTCGATGTGTTTTCCACCACCATCATTGCCTGGGATTTGCCGGAGGCCTTTTTCGAGCAGATCACGCGGCGGACGGCTGAGATAGCGAAGAAGTACGGCAAGCAGTCTGAGCGCTGGCTGATGGGCTACTACAAGCAACCGCAGGATATGGCGCGGATTGACCAGGTAGTCGATCTCTATGAGCGTCTGGGGATAGATCGCCTGGCGGCCTGGACTTACCGCGGCGGCTACGGGACCGTCCTGGCAGCGCCTGATGCCCTGGGATTGTGGGACAGGATAGGCGACAACTACCGGCGCGTGTTGCGCAAAAAAGGAGATTGATGATGGCACTGAATGACTTTGGCTATCTTGATGCGATCAAAGCGAATCTCGACCGCGTAAAACGAGAACAGGGCGCGGCTATCACGACGGCGGCGTCTTTGCTGGCCGACGCGATTGCGGCCGACCGCCTGATCCATGTGTACGGCGGTGGCGGGCACACCACGCTGGTGATGGGCGAGATGTTTTTCCGTGCTGGTGGCCTGGCGAACATCAATCCGATCATGGAGACGGGCCTGTCGGTTTTCAACCAGGCGCTGAAGTATTTGGAACTGGAACGCACGGAAAATTATGGCGCGGCGATCATGCGCTATTACGACCTGCAGGCTGGCGATCTGCTGATCATCTTCCACAATATCGGCATCAACGCCGCGACCATCGACGCCGCGCAGGAGGCCCGGCGGGCTGGCGCGAAGATCGTGGCGGTGTCGAGCTCGTATTGGCAGGACGAGATGCCGCGGGATCACTTCATTCGGCACAGTTCGGGTCAGAACCTCTTTGAGTTGGCTGATGTGTGCATTGACGACTACAACCCCGTTGGTGACGCGGCGGTGCGGGTGCCCGGCTGCGATACGCCGATTGCGCCCTTGTCGAATGTGGTGGATTTTGCGATTGCGCACTGGTTGGAGATTGAATGCGTGCGGCTTTGCGTGGAGCGCGGGGTGACGCCGCCTCTGTGGAGCAGCGCGAATGTGCCTGGCGGTGACGAACGCAATGCGGCGGCGCTGAAGAAATACCGGCCGCTGGTGAAGAGTCTGTGAAGGTCGGCCGAGCGAAGGTGGAGAAAGAACATGACATTGCACCATGGTGCGTTGAGTGTATTGAGCTTGTGTTTGTCGGTCGTGGCTTTGCCGGTCGCGGGGATGGAGCTGCCGGCGCCGGTAGCGGCTTTTGTTGGGGTGGACATCGCCGGCGTTCGCGCTGGTCGGTATCATCCGCAGCATCAGGTCATGTGGGTGACCAACGACGGCATCGGCATCGGTGAAGTGGCTGGAGAGGGCATTCGGCTGAATCCGGCGGCATTTACCGTGGCGGCGTGGGTCATGCCCAGCCAGCAGAGCGGCAACCACTATCGCGGCATTGTCTTCAAGGGCGATCGGAGCGAGCGCGACGAGGTCGATTTCAAGCTTGATCTCTACGGCTTGATTCCCGAGTTTGGCTATCGGGTCGATGGCGAATGGCATGGTATCCTCCGCAACGGCTATTCATTTGCAGTGCCCGGGGAGGGCCGGAGGGCGTTTGCGGATTGCCCGCAGCTGCTGCCCAATCGCTGGAATTTTCTGGCGGTGAGTTTTGACCGTGGCGCCATTCGGATGTACTTGAACGGCGAGCTGGTCTTTGACGCCGTGGCGCCAAGGCAGGAATTGCAGCTGAGTGCGGCGCCGCTGCTCCTGGGCGGTGGTCAGACGGGCGGCGGCCGCAGGAATTTTCCGCTGAATGGCCTGTTGGACCGAGTCACGCTGTGGGACAGCGCGTTGAGTGCGGCGCAGGTGGAGGCATTTCGCCAGCAGACGGTAGCGCACTATCCGCAGGCGACGGTGGCAGTGGCTTGGCGGGAGGAGTTTCCCGAGTACGATCCGAATTTTAAGCGGAAGCTGGCGCTGGTGGAGCGTTATGAGGCGGCCTTGCCGGCACGCGTGGCGGGCATGGCTTCGCCGGTGATGACCATTGCCGAGCACGGCGGGATTCCGAGCATCTTTCGCGATGGCGTCGCGGAGTCGGCGATGTGCATGATGCCGGCGCCGAGCGCCAATGAGCAGGGCGTCTTTCTCGCGTCCCGGGATTTCGCCGCGGCGGGGGTGAATTATTACAGCGAGATCTTTTGGACCTGGCTGAAGCTTGGGGACAGCTGTTCGCACTGGTGGACGGGCTATGGCCAGTATGAATTCGAACGCGTGGCGGCGCGGCTGGAAAAGATCGTGGAGGCCAATCCCAAGGCCGCCATTCTCGTTCGGGTCAAGCTGAATGTGCCGGAGTGGTGGCTGGCGGAAAATCCGGCCGAGCGGGTGGTGGACGAATTTGGCAAGCAGGGCGAGCAGCCGTCGATGAGTTCGGAGAAATGGCTGCGGGACGTGTCGGTGATGCTCGCCGATTTTGTCCGCTACCTCGAGCATTCGCCATTATCGCCACACATTGTGGGCTATGTCCCGGCTGGCGGGTCGACATCGGAGTGGTTCTGGTGGAATTTCAAAGATGGTCTAGTGGATTATTCGGCGATCAATCGCGAGGCCTTCCGGCGGTTCTTGCGCCGTGAGTATGCCGACGACGCGGCCTTGGCGCAGGCCTGGGGCGATGCCGAGCTGAGTTTGGCGACGGCGGACATTCCCACGCCCGAGCAACGGCGGGGGGCTGAGGACGGCTTTTTCCGCGA
>JAQWBY010000433.1 GCA_028706165.1 Lentisphaeria bacterium
CAAGCGCTACGGCCTTGTCGGCGCCGAAGGACCCGAATTCATGGGCAGTCAGACCAATATCATGCCACCGGCAAAAATCGACGCCGACGCCCTGGCCGGAGCCATGAAGCATATGGACCCCCTGCAGAAGCGTATCCCCTGCATCGTCGAACGCTGTCTGCTCAAGTGCGCCGCCGGCAAATAAGCGGCAGCCGAAAGCGTTCACCCACCATGCAGCTGCCGGCGCAGCTACCAACCGCTGTGCCGGCTGTGCAATACCAGCTATTGTGACAAGGAGGACCTGATGTTCCGTCATATCTCACTCGCTCTACTCGCCTGTAGCATCGCCGGCAGCCACGCCGACGATATTGCCCCAGCGATCGCTCCCACGACCTCCTTCGCTTACGAGCGCTTCCCCGACAGCGAAAAGCAGGCATTTCTGGCCGGCTACAACGCCGCGCTGGCCCGAGGCGAGGCACGCCTGGCCGCAAACCGCCAGGCCGCCGAGCCCATCATCGCCAAAAAATGCCTGGATGGCGACATCATCAGCAAACGGCTGGTGATTGTCGACGGGCTGCTCCGCCATATCCGCGAACGCGCCGCCAGCAATGCGCCCGACGCGTGGCTGCAAACCCGCCAGGCGTTGCGCGAGCTAGCGCTCTTCAACGACTATTTCGCCGATGCCATCAGCGAGCATCATCGCCAGGAGGCCCTCAAAACCCGCACCGTATCCGTCAAAGACTACGGCGCCCTCGGCGACGGCAGTCACGACGACGGCCCGGCCATCCGCAAGGCCATTGCCGACAACCATCCCGCCACCGGCGAACGCGTCGTCATTCATTTCCCCAAGGGCAATTACGTCCTTGCCGGCAGGGAAGATGGCTGGAATGGCCTGGAAACCTACTCCAACAATCCCTTTACGCTCGGCGGCCCCCAGCTTATCCGCGCCGCTAGTGGCAGCCACCTCAATCTCCACAATCTGCAAGACCTCACCCTGCAGGGCGAGGACGGCTCGACCCTCACCTTCAATCACCTGACGACGACAGGCATTCTTCTCTACGGCTGCCGCAGTGTCGCTATCAACAATCTCACCCTGCGCCGACCGCTCAATGGCGTCAGCGAAGGCCACATCGTCGCCGTTGCCGAAGATCGCAAGAGCATCGACGTCCAGACCGACCCCATCACCCCCGACCCCGATCACGACATATTCAAAAAGGATCGCTGGGTGAATTATCTCTTTGAGGAAAGCGAACGGCGTTTCGTTCCCGCCAGTGGCGTGCATCGCCTGGCCAATGTCGAAAAGCTCAGCGAGCACCTCTACCGCTTCCACAACCGCGGCAGCTACCCGGCCAGCTGGCGTCCGGGCTTGCGTACAGCCTTGTTCGCTCGCGGTGGCGCCGCGACCATGCAGGCCATCCATTCGGCCTTCTGTCATTTTGACGGCCTGAAATTCCGCGAATCGTCCTGCAACAGCTTCAGCATCTCCACATGCCACGCCACGGCCATCACCAACTGCGTGGTGGCCCCCATCAGCGACCAGCACCGCGTGTCCACCCCCGCCGACGCTGTCTTCGTCGGCAACAACTCCATCGCGCCCTACGTCGCCAACTGCCATTTTGAACGCATGGGCGACGACGGCTACAACACTCTCTATCATTCACCCACGCTGGCCAAGGTCACAGGCGCGACCTTCACGGTACGCAAGTCCAGCAACGACTTCTTCCCCGGGGCGACCGCGCAGTTCTTCTCGCCGTCAACCGGCCAAATCCTGGCTGAACGCCAAGTGCTGTCAACGACCAGGGAAAAAGACCCCACGCTGGGCTACCTGGTCCACGTGACCGTCGACCAACCACTGCCGGACTGGTTGCAGTGCGAACTCAATCCCCGCTCCTACATGACGCTGGTGCGTACCGGCGAAGACCCTAAAAACGCCCGCTACGGCGACCTGGTCATCAACCGCAATACCTGTGGCATGGGCGCCGTCGTCGTCAATAACCGCTACGTCGGCAACCGCAATCTCGGCATCAATATCCAGGCGCCCAATGCACTCGTCCAGGGCTGTACCTTCGAAGATATCAGCTCGGCGGCACTCTGCTTCGGCGCCATGATCATCTGGGTCGAACTGCCCGGACCGCACAACCTCACCGTCCGCGACTGTAGCTTCAAGCGCTGCCCGACCGGCATCTTCAGCCGCTATACCCTCCATGACAGCAGTATCGCCACCAGCAGTCCCTTCGCCAATATCCTCATCGAAGGCAATAGCTTCGAGGATTGCCCCAAGACCATCAGCCTGCGCAACACCGACCACGCCGTCGTGCGCAACAACACCCTCAGCGGCACCAGCACCAGCATCAGCATCCCTCCCACAGACAACAACAACCCCGTCCTGGAAAACAACCGCAGCGACGACGACCAGCGCGCTGCTCCCCCGCAATAGCCGCCCTTGTTGCCAGCAGCTTTGCCAAATAGTCATTGTGATTTCCGATGACGTCACCTACTCATTCAGCATGCGAATGTTGCCTAACAACATGCGCTGCGCCGCGCACAACGTTTCTTGGCCCACATGCCGACCACAATGCAGCTGCTTGCCAACCGATTGCCTCTCTGGCGCAACCGGTCCCCGAAGTCCAGGAAGTCCCCAATCAGTCCCTTGTGTCCAACGCGTCATTCCCCACGGTCCCGAAAGTCCCCACAGTCCCGGCCATGAGTCGTGAGACGTGAGTCCTCGCCCCAGCGCCCCGCCGCCAATCAGTCCCACTGGTCCCTGGCGTTCCCTGAGGCCGGCCAATATCAATGGCTAACCGATTACCGTTCCGCCTGGATATATTCACCTGCGGGGTGATTTTTGGCATTTTGGCGTTATTGTTGTCACTTCTTTGAACGGAGTGTCCACGCCATGCCCAAGCCCACGCGCAAAAGTCTCATTCAGTCCGTCGAACGCGCGCTGAATATCCTCGAAGTCGTTCGCGACAGCACGAAATCCGTGCGTGCCATTGATATCGCACGGGCAGTCGGCCTGAGCCCGGCGGCGGCCAACAACATTGTCCGCACTCTCTTCATCCGCGGCTATCTCACGCAAGACGACCACGGCCATTATCTGCTGGGCGGCAAGTCCTACCTGCTCGGCGGCGCGGCTGACAGCTGGGGCGAGTTGCGTAGCGTTGCCCGTGAGCCCATGCTCGGCGTCAGCAAAAAGAGCAAATCGCTATGCTTTCTCGGCGTCGAATGCCAGTCGCAGATGATTGCGGTCAGCATTGCCGAGGGCAACGGCCCGCTGATTGTACCCCGCAATCAGGACTGGCTCGAACAGC
>JAQWBY010000434.1 GCA_028706165.1 Lentisphaeria bacterium
CGGCACCGCCGATGCTGGCGAAGCCGTGACGGTGCGTGTAGCCACGGCGGCGGCCCGTGCCGTGGCCGCCGCAGACGGTCGTTGGCTGACGCGGATCAACCTCAACGACGTCGGCCCCGGCCCGCATAGCATGACGGTCAAGGGCAAGAACGAGATTGTCCTGCAGGATATTCTGGTTGGGCAGGTGTGGCTGTGCAGCGGCCAGTCGAACATGCAGTTCGGGCTGGTGTCGGCTTTGGGCGGCCGGGACGAAATAAAGAACGTGACCAATGACCGCCTGCGCACCTTCAACGTCAGTTGCGTCGGGGTACCGACGGCGGCTACGGTGCTCAAGGGCAGTGGCTGGCAGGAGACTATTCCGGCCAACGGCTGGCGCAGCGCCGTGGGCTATTACTTCGCACGAGAGCTACAGCGCGAACTGAATGAGCCGGTGGGCTACATCAACTCGTCCTGGGGTGGCTCAAGTATTGAATCATGGCTGCAGCCGGAAACCGTCTCCGAGCTGTCAGTCGATGCGCGTGCCGATTGGGAGAAGATCCTCGACAACCTGGCGCAGTACCCCGCACGGCTGGAGCAGTTCCAGCAGGACGTCGCCGCCTGGGAGAAGCAGTACGACCGGGCGGACCGCGAGTCAACGGGCATGCCGGCGGATGACGCCTGGAAGGCCGCCAACCTGAGCAAGCTGCCTGGCAATGGCGCCGGCTGGCTACGTACGGTTCTAGACCTGAGCGAAAAGGATGCTGCCGGCAGCGGTTCTCTCAACATGCGTTACAGCGGTGTTCCCGGCAAGCTCTACTGCAATGGCCAGTTGGTTAGGGAACACAGTTTGGCGACCATTGCGACCAACGTCAGCACCTGGGCGGGAATCGACAAGAAGTACCTCCAGCCTGGCAAGAATGTGATTGCCTATCGCTATTTCCGGCCTGCGGGCGACTTCCGGCTGGGCATTGAATTGCGCTTGGCGACGGGAGTGATCAAGCCCGCGTGGGAACACAGCATGGAATACCAGTTTGCGGCCAATGCCGACGCGGACAAGAGCTACCCGAAGATAGCGACGCGGCCGGAGCCGAACAAGACGCCGACCTTCCTGTACAACGGCATGATTGCACCGTTGAAGCCGTACACGCTGGCTGGCGTGATTTGGTACCAGGGCGAGACTAATGCCGGCAAGGCCCGCTGGTATGTTGAGCACACCGAGCAGCTGGTTTCGCAGTGGCGCGACCATTTTAAGCACGCCGAGCTGCCGTTCTACTGGTGCCAGTTGGCCAACTACATGGCCAAAGTCGACAAGCCGTCGGCGTCCTGCGCCTGCGCGGATTTGCGCGGAGCGCAAACGACCGCGCAACGCATCCCCCACACGGGACAGGCCGTGCTGATCGACGTCGGCGAATCTGGCGATATTCATCCGCTAGACAAGGAAACGCCCGGCAAGCGCCTGGTGGCGATGGCGCTCAATGACGTCTATGGCAAGGCGCGGCCGAGCCGTGGGCCGCAGGCCACCGGCGCGGTGCTCGCCGATGGCAAGATCGCCGTGAGTTTTGAGAACCTCGAAGGCGGCCTGGTGGCCCGGGAATTGCCGGCGCAGTATCCGGTGAAACTGGCAGAAAATCGCTTCGCCGACCTCAAACGCAACGCTCCCGGCGGGACGCTTGAAGGCTTTGCAGTGCAGGGCGGTGATGACCAGTGGCAATGGGCTGATGCTGTGATTGTGGGTGACAAAGTCATTGTTGACGCCAGCAAGGTCGCTGCCCCCAAGGCAGTGGCCTACGGCTGGGAGAATAACCCGACCTGCAATCTGTACAACCAAGCGGGCTTTCCCGCCGTGCCCTTCAAGGTGACGCTGCCTTAAGCTCGCTGCATAGGAGCCTTGCTGTGCCGCCGATGGTATTTGCCGCCGGCGGCTTTTTTGTTCCGGCGGCCATTATTCTGTTATTGCCGGCGTTATCAGATAAGCTCGTGTAATGGTGCAAACAGGAAAGGGCCTTGCCATGCATACGTTCAGGAATACGCTGTTGGTGTTGGGTGGAGTCGCGGCTGCCGGGGTCACTGCTGCTGAGATGAAGACGCCGGAGACCTCGTCGCTGTTCCGGCGTCATGTTGAGCCGGCGTCGGGAGTGGTATCGTACATTCTTGACACGCGTATAGCGGAGAATCAGCAGAGTCTGTATTTCACGCAGCAGTCGATGACCGACGACGGGCGCTTTGTGGTTTTCGATATTTCCGGCGGCGAGCGTGGCAACCGCAAGAGCTTCGCGTTGCTTGATTTCCTGACGGACACGCTGACACCGCTTGAGATTCGCGGCAGCATACCCTTTTTGGACCCGGCGACAGCCGATCTGTACTGGTTTCAGTCCGATGGTCTCTATCGCCTGGCGTTGAGTGCGGAAGCGCGTAAAAGTGAAAAGCTCTGCGATGTGCCGGTGGCGTTGCGCGAGGCCGGCAGCAAGGTCCATCGTTTGGTGACCCACACGACCCTCACGAGTGACCGCAAAAAGGCCTTTTTGGACGCGCGGGTCGACGACCGTTTTATTCAGGGTATGCTGACCATTGCCACTGGCGAATTCGAAAAGTGGGGCGAGGCGGATTTCCATATCAACCACGGCCAGGTCAATCCTACGAATGACCGCATGGCGCTGTGCGCCTACGAAGTGAGCTGGACGGACAAGGACGGCGTGCTGCATCGCATCGAAAAAATCGACGGCGTGTATCCGCGTCTGCAGTTGCTTGAGCCGGGCAAACGGCGCATGATCCCGCCGCTGTTCAACTACGCGACCCACGAATACTGGGCGCCGGACGGTAAGGGCTTCTACTACTGCGGTCAGGGCGTGATCTATCACGATTTGGCCACGGACAAGGCCGAGCGGCTGGCGCCAGTCAAAGCCGCGCACGCGACCATGACCGCCGACAAGCGTTTCTTCACCTACGATTACAGCGTGGGGCCGTGGTATCGTGGCTGCGCCTGGCAAGTCGGCTTCTACAATCGCGAGACCGGCAAGGAAGTCTTTATTTTCCAGTCATTGCCGGCCTTCAACACCAAGGAGAATCCCAGCACGCTGCATCCCGATCCCCACCCCCAGTTTGTCTGCGGTGAGAAGTACATCATCTGCACCATCAACCACGGCGACGGGCGCATGGACCTGGCCATCACGCCAGTGGCTCAGCTGGCCGACATGACGCGCTGAACAAGGGGCAGGGGGGCTCTGATGGCACCGGTAATCGGTCAGTAACCACCCCGGTGGGGAAAACACCGGGGACAAGTTGCAGGAAACCCACGGCCCGCTGCCG
>JAQWBY010000435.1 GCA_028706165.1 Lentisphaeria bacterium
TACGACGACAAGCCAGTTCCGGGCGATCTGCAGGAAGCCTTTGACAAGCGCTACGTGCTGATCACCACTGATAACATCAAGGAAGTCGCTGGCAAGTACGCCGAGCTCTTCAAACAGAACTAAGCTGAAATTAAGCGACTTCTGTTGATTCTTGGCCCATCGGCAAACGTGCCGGTGGGCCATTTTGTATTATAGCCGGGCCGGGCCCGGCATGCTTATGGAGGTTCCCGGTGGTGCATCAGCTGCATACTGAGCAACAACTGCAGTTTCCCCTGTTATGGCATGGACGGCTGCTAACCGTGGCGCCCGGCGATGGCGTCCCCATGGCCGTGGAGCAAATCTACGCCGGCATGCAACTCGGCGCCGGCGTGGTCAAACGCGGGCAACTGTCCAGTAGCGGTAAATACCAGTCGTGGGAATTGCGGGCCCAGCTGCCGGATCGCGCCACCATGCTGGCGTTGTTCGCGGCTTTGGAGGCTATTCCCGGCGTCAAGATGCTGCTGTGAAGCCGTGCGGCATTCGGCGGTCAACGCATGAAAGAGGGTAGTGAAGATGAAAATAGTCGTGCTTGATGGCTACACCATGAATCCTGGTGATCTGGATTGGCAGGAGCTGCGTGCGCTCGGCGCGGAATGCGAGATCTATGAGCGCAGTTCACAGGCGGAGGTGCCGCTGCGGGCCGCTGACGCAGAGATCGTCCTCACCAACAAGGCCGCGCTGAAGCGGGGTGAGATCAGCCAGCTGCCGCGTCTGCGCTATATCGGCGTGTTGGCCACGGGTTACAACATCGTCGACCTTGATGCGGCGCGTGAGCGCGGCATTGTCGTCACCAATGTGCCGGCTTACAGCACGCCATCGGTGGTGCAGACGGTTTTTGCCTTCATTCTTGAGCATTGTCAGCAGCTCGCGCGTCATGCCGCTGCGGTGCGGGCGGGGCAATGGTGTCGGTCGCGCGACTTTGCCTTCTGGCTGGCGCCATTGACGGAACTGGCCGGAAAGACTCTGGGCGTCGTTGGTATGGGGCGCATCGGCATGGCCGTGGCGGAGGTGGGGCACGCCTTCGGCATGAATGTCTTGGCCTGCTCGCGTTCGCCCAAAGCCGACGCACCGGCGTGGCTGCAACAGTGCGACCTGAAGACGCTGTTGAGCAGTTCGGACTTCATCAGTCTGCACTGCCCCCTGACTGACGACACCGCCAAGCTGATCAACGCCGAGACGCTGGCGTTGCTGCGCCCGACGGCATTCCTGGTCAATACCAGCCGCGGCGGTGTGATTGACGAAGACGCTCTCGCCACGGCGCTTCACGCCGGCCGTCTGACCGGGGCCGGTCTGGACGTGCTGACCCTGGAACCGCCAGCGGCCGACTGCCCACTGCTGACGGCGCCGAATTGTCTTATCACCCCACATTATGCCTGGGCGACCCACGAGGCGCGGGAAAGGCTATACCGCATTGCGGTTGGCAATATTAGGGCTTTCCTGACGGGGAAGCCACAGAACGTGGTGTCGTAGGGGAGGGATTTTTGGTGATGAATGGGACGTAGGGGACCTAGGGGACGTAGGGGAAGAGCGAATGGGACGTAGGGGACGTAGAGGACGTATAGGAAGAGCGCATGGGACGTAGAGGACGGATAGGAAGAGTGAATGGGACGTAGGGGACGTAGGGGACGTAGGGGACGTAGGGGACGTATAGGAAGAGCGAATGGGACGTAAGGGACGTAGGGGACCAATGCTCTTCACTTAACAAATTTCATGAAGCCTTAAGCTTCAGCAAAACAGGCTGTTATGATCGTGGCATTTATTGCCGCGAAGCGGCAGAAGCGCTGAAAGCGCGAAACATACCAGCCCAGGGCAAGCAGCGCCGAAGGCGCGCGCCGCCCTGGGTAAAGCGCCAACCAAGGTCGTGTTCCTCGGCCTCTTTGGTCCCAGTCGGCGCAGCTGACTGGGACCAAAGAGGCAATGGAACTCATTGATTGCTGCGGCAATTTTGCGCTGTGACCCTTCGTCGCAGGTCTTTTAGGCCGCCCCTTCAGGGCTCTTTTGGGATGGGGCACCTTACCCAGGGCGACGCGCCCTGCGGGCGCTTGCCCTGGGCTATCTTAGGTCGCGCCTTCGGCGCTCAAAACCTTGGCGAATGGTCACGCGAATGGTCACAAATCAACTCATCGCCAAGCATTGCCGGTACACTAAGTGAAGAGCATAGGACGTAGGGGACGTATAGGACGTATAGGACCAATGCTCTTCACTTAAGATTTCTTTGCCCTTTTTGCCCCTACAAAACAGCGGGGCTT
Source organism: Lentisphaeria bacterium (assembly GCA_028706165.1). Taxonomy (GTDB): domain Bacteria; phylum Verrucomicrobiota; class Lentisphaeria; order Oligosphaerales; family Oligosphaeraceae; genus Oligosphaera. The sequence continues at coordinate 2,289 of JAQWBY010000435.1, forward strand.
TTCATTGCCGCGAAGCGGCAGAAGCGCTGAAAGCGCGAAACATACCAGCCCAGGGCAAGCAGCGCTGAAAGCGCGCGCCGCCTTGGGTACAACGCCAACTCTGGCCGAGGAACTTAATGATGCGCCTTGCCAAAGGTCTTTTAGGCCGCCCTTACAGAAGCCGGGCAACTTGTTCGTTCTGCTTGGGAATGAGTTACTCGCTGCGGAGTGCGTCGACGGGGTTTTTGTTAGCGGCCTGGTATGCGGGGTAGATGCCGAAGATCAGTCCGGTGGCGGTGGAAGCGACGACGGCGGTCAGCAGCAGGGTGAGGCTAAAGACGATGGGCAGTTGCAGGAACTGGCAGGTGATGATCACCACCACGGCCGCCAAGATGACGCCGAAGATGCCGCCGGTCACCGAGATGATCATGGCTTCCGAGAGGAACTGTCGTAGGATGTCCTGCCGGGTTGCACCGACGGCGCGGCGGATGCCGATTTCCCGTACGCGTTCCGTCACCGACGCCAACATGATGTTCATGATACCGATGCCGCCGACGATGATGGAGATGGACGAAATGCAGATGGTGAGGATGTCGAGCAGGCGCTGCGACTGCTGTTTCTGCTTGAGGAGGTCCATGGGAATGACCAAGTCGAAGTCGCTGACGCCGGCGTGGGTGATGCCAAGAATGGCCTTGACTGCGCGGCCGACGGTGCTGAGGTCGTCTTCTGTGCGCAGCTGCAGCTGCAGTTCATCGATTTCGCTGCGCAGATCGTGGTAGGCCGTGCGGGTCAGCAGGGTCTGCAGCGGCATGAGCAGGTCGTGATTGGGGTCGCTGACGCTGGTGGCTTCCAGCTCCGCCAGGTCAATGGCCTTGTCTGCAAGAATACCGACAATGCGATAGGGCGTGCCACCGAGAAACAGGACTTGGTTAAGTAGCTGGGTAAGCTCGCCAGCCGGTTCTTTGCTGTCCTGGCTTTCATTCCTGGCGACCAGCATGGCCCGCGCCACGCC
>JAQWBY010000436.1 GCA_028706165.1 Lentisphaeria bacterium
CAGCCCTGGCGCGCAAGGCCAGTGCGCCGGAAATCGCCGTGCGCTATCCGGTGGACGAGACGTCGGTCGGCGAACTGCTACTTGAGCTGGTTCAGCAGCAGCGCCCATGGCGGCTGATCGCCGCCGAAGACGCCGTTGGCGACGACGTGCCGGAAGTGATCGTGGCCTCTGCGAGGGGCTTCGCTCTCGAACGCGGCGGGCTGCTGTTAGACAGCCCGCAGGCCGTCACTGCCTATCTGGACCGCCATGTTCCCCGCCGCGCCGCCGTGCGCGAACTCAATGGCGATCTCGCTAGCGAACTCTTGCTGAAAGAATATACCGATGGCACGTTGCTGGTGCTGGACCTCAGCGACCGCCCACAGGATCGAGCGCTGACCCTCGACTACCGTGGTCAGTCCGTTACCTTCAATCTGCCCGGGCGCGGCCGCCAGCTCTTTGGCGGCTGGAAAGTCACCCGTGATCGCCCGAATCTCTACCGGCCAAAATGGACGACGGAGGCCACGAGCGTAGACATCACCGTGCAGGACGAGCTCGCAGACGTCGTTTTCGCCATCCGCAGCTACGGCGGCGACGTCCGCGTCGCCCTGGATGGCGCGGAGCTCAAGGCCGTGGAGGCGACCGCGCCGCGCCTGTCCGAGGGCTTCCAGGCCCTGTATGGCAGCACGGCGCCCATGACCATCAGCCCCGGCAAACACACGCTGAGCCTGCTGAACGACGCGCCGGAATACCCATTCCTGCCGCGGGTGTGGATCGCCGGCGATTTCGTCGGCCTCGCTCCCGGCGTCCTTGCCGCCGACCGCCAGGACGGCCGCGGCCTGGAATGCTACGCCGGCGCCATTTCCCAGACCCGGCAACTGGAGATTCCCGTGGACACCAGTGGTTTCTCGCTGGAGACCGACGAATTGGTCACGGAGGCCCTCGTCGACGGCGTGTCACTCGGCAAGCGCTGCTGGCCGCCCTTCTTCTGGGACGTCCCCGAGCGCTATCGCGGCCGCTGCGTGGAATTCACCGTCCGGCGCTATACTTCCGTCGCTCCGGCGTTCATCTCGCCGGAGACGCTGCCGGAGCTGCTCAGCAAAGGCACCCAGACCCTCCAGCAACCCGGCAAATACGCCACCAGGCATACGGTGGTCGAACCGGAGTTCTTCTAAGGCCGCAACAACCAGGCCGGCGTCGGCAAGCACCGGCGCTGCAATCCAGTTCCCAAAAACACATGTGATTCCGGAGGTGCGCGATGATGTGGCATAAAATGACCTGCGTGATGATGGCTGTGGCGGGCATGACCGTGGCACAGGCGGCGGAACTGCCGCCGGCCAGCTACCAGCAATTGCCCCAATGGCGCGGATTCAATCTGCTGGAAAAATTCATGTGGAATGGCCAACAGCGGCGTTTTGTGGAGAAGGACTTCCAGCTGATCAGCGAGCTTGGTTTTAACTTCGTGCGTTTGCCCATGGACTACCGCCACTGGATCGTCGACGGCGATTGGGAGAAGATCGACGAGGGCGTCCTCGCGCACATCGATGAAGCCGTCGCCTTCGGTAAGAAGTACGGCGTGCATGTGAGCATCAACTTCCATCGCGCACCGGGCTACACCGTCGCCAAACCGAAAGAGCCTAAGGACTTGTGGACGGATGCCGACGCCCAGCGCGTCTGCGCCATGCATTGGGCGACTTTCGCCCGGCGCTACCGCGGCGTGCCCAATGCCAACTTGAGCTTCAATCTCTTCAACGAACCCAGCACAATCAGCGGCGAGAACTACGCCCAAGTGGTCAAGATCATCACCGACGCTATTCGCAAGGAAGACCCGGAACGGCTGATAATCTGCGATGGCCTGCAATGGGGCCGCAACCCCTGTCTGGAGCTCGTGCCCTTGCAGGTGGCGCAGGCGACGCGTGGCTACTGGCCGATGAACATCAGCCACTATCAGGCGTCGTGGGCCGGCGGCGAGAAATACGCGCTGCCGACCTGGCCGCAGCCGGTCATCGTCGGCTGGCTGGCCGGGCCCGTCAAGAAGGATCTCAGCGCGCCGCTGCCGATCACCTGGGACGAAGGTGCCGCGAGCACGCTGCGCCTGCGGATCGGGACGGTCTCCCAGCAGATCCACCTGCAGCTCAAGGCCGACGGCGAGCCCATCTGGGACCGCAAATTCGTCTGTGGCTCCGGCGAAGGCGAGTGGAAGAAAGCCCGCTTCGTCGAACAATGGCAAATCTACCAGAATGAGTATGACATGGATTGCCTCATCGACATCCCGGCCGGCACCCGTGAGCTCAGCTTGCAGGCGATCGGCGGCGACTGGGTGATCATCAACGAACTCGGCGTCACCCGCGGCGATCAACCCGAGGCGAAGGTCAGTTTGTTGACCACCTATGGTGCCAAGCCCATGCCCATCCGCTTTGCCAAGGGCGCCTGGCAATGCGATAACCAGTACGATCGCCAATACCATTGGGACAACAGCGTCATGCCCTGGGAAAAACTCCGCGAGCAGGGCATCGGCGTGATGGTCGGCGAATTCGGCGCCTACAACAAAACGCCGCATGACGTCGTCCTCCGCTGGCTTGATGACTGTCTGGCGAACTGGCAGAAGGCCGGCTGGGGCTGGGCTATGTGGAATTTCCGCGGCTCTTTCGGCGTCCTTGACAGCGGCCGCGCCGACGTGGCTTACGAGGACTTCCATGGCCACAAACTCGACCGCAAAATGCTCGATGTGCTCCTGAAATACAAATAACACCACCGTTGCCGCCGCCTGCTCGCGGCGGCCGACTTTCGCCAAGGGAGGGCCTGTTCCATGATCGTCCGTGAACTGCAAAGCGACGCCGATTTGCTGGCGGCGCAAAAAATCGGCGTCCTGGCATTCAACACGAGTTGCGATATGGAGGAGACGGCGAAGAACATCGCCGCCAATGCCAAGCCCCAGGGCATCTACGGCGCCTTCGATGAGGGCGGCCGTCTCTGCGCCAAGCTCAAGCACTGCCCCTACAACATGATCTTTGACGGGCACCGGGTAAAGATGTCTGGCGTCGCCGGCGTCGCGTCGTTGGTGGAAGCGCGCGGGAAAGGCGCTGTCCGCGCAATCTTTCGGCACCTGCTGTTGCAGCAACGGCAGGACGGCTGGCTCTTCTCCACGCTCTATCCTTTCGCCAATTCCTACTACCGGCAATTCGGCTACGACGTGTGCAATTTCAATGAAGTGTACACATTGCCCACCAAGGCACTCGCGGCATACGCCAAAAGCAGCCGCTGTGAAGCCACCCTGGGACTGCCTGATGACGA
>JAQWBY010000437.1 GCA_028706165.1 Lentisphaeria bacterium
GAACACGAACATGGTCGCCGTTGTACCCAGGGCGGCGCACGCTTTCAGCGTGCTTGCCCTGGGCTGGTATGTTTCGCGCTTTCAGCGCTTCTGCCGCTTCGCGGCCAGGGAAACGGGCGCGTTTGACTCAGCCAGAAGCTCTATGGCTCAATTATCAATGGGTGACCGATTACGGTTCAGGGTAACCCCGTTCATCGAGTCCACTGAGCCCACCGGTGATCGCCGGTGAGCTCAGTGTTTTTGGTTGTCGTTTACTTGTATTCGGGGAGCATATTGTCTCGGTCATGGGCTTCGAAGAGATCGTCGCACATGCTGCGGATATCGTCGAGTGAGAGTTCGGCGCGGGTATGTGGGTCGAGCATAGCCGCCTGGTAGACAAGGTCGCGGGAATGGGTAACGGCGGCCTCGATGGTGAGCAGGTGGACATTGATGTGGGTCATGTTGAGGGCGGCGCATTGGATGGGCAGATTGCCGACGTGACAGCCCTGGATGCCATTTCGGTTGACGAGGCAGGGCACTTCGACGACGGCTTCGGCGGGCAGATTGCTGATCAGGCCGTTGTTGAGGACGTTGCCGCCGATTTCGTAGGGCTTGTCGCAGAGGATGGACTCCATGATGTAGGAGCCGTACTCGTGGGTGCGCTGGTGGCCGAGTTTCTTGTTGTGGACGATTTCATCGCGTTGTTTGCGCCAGTTGGCGATCTGGTTGATGCAGCGGCGGGGGTATTCGTCCAGCGGGATATTGAATTCCTGGATGAGTTCGGGGTATTGGCGTTTGATGAAGTAGGGGTGGTATTCGGCGGTGTGTTCGGACGATTCCGTGTTGTAGAAGCCGAAGTTGCGCATGATTTCGTAGCGGACCATATCGTTGTGTTTGGTGCCGTCTTTTTTGCGGGCGCTGCGGTTTTTCTTATCGGCGGCCTTTTTGATTTCCGGGTAGAGGTCCTTGCCGTCCTTGGTGATATCAAGTAGCCACGCCATGTGGTTGATGCCGGCGATACGCCAGGTGACGGGCTGGTATTTGTCCCACAGCTCAAGGGATTTGAGCAAGTGGCTGGCGCAGACCTGCACCGAGTGGCAGAGACCGACGGCCTTGATGCCGCAGTGACGCAGGAGGTAGCCAGTGAGAGTGGACATCGGGTTGGTGTAGTTCAGCAGCCATGCGTTCGGGCAAACCGCCCGCATGTCGTTGGCGAAGCCTTCGAGGACCGGGATGGTCCTGAGCGCGCGGAAAATGCCGCCAATGCCCAAAGTGTCGGCGATGGTCTGCTCCAGACCGTACTTTTTGGGAATCTCAAAGTCGACGACAGTGGAGGGCTCGTAGCCGCCGACCTGGATGGCGTTGATGACAAAATCGGCGCCGCGCAGGGCCGCGCGGCGGTTGCGGAGGCCCAGGTAGGTATTGATGCTGGCGCGACTGCCGTTGATGTTGGCATTGAGATTGTCCAGCATCATCTTGGACTCTTTGAGGCGTTCGGCATCAATGTCATAGAGGGCAAACTGGGCGTCGCGGAGGCAGTCGGTGAGGAGACTGTCGCCGATGATGTTTTTGGCGAAGACTGTGCTGCCGGCGCCCATGAAGGTAATTTTCGTCATGTCTGCGTTCTTTCTGGTGGCTAATGCGGTTCTACGTTACGCGAGCCGCCGTAGTGAGGGCGACTCGCGGGCTACATGTCGGGTTATTTGGCGGCTTGGCCGTCAGAAGTCGATGGACTTGAATTGTGGCAGCCAGGGCTGGTTGAAGGCGAGCATGGCCTTGACCATGTCTTTGATTTCAGCCAGGGACAGGCAGGCGGCGGTAAGCGGATCGTAGCAGATGGCTTGGTAGATCATGCGGGCGTCGCCATTGAGGGAGCCGGTCACGGCCATTTCTTCGATGGCAACGCTGAGGTTGTTGAGCGCGGCCAGTTGGGGCGGCAGGGCACCGACATGGATGGGATTGAGGCGGTTGCGGGTGACCAGCACGGGCACTTCCACGCAGGCGTTTTCAGGCAGATTAGTGATCAGGCCGGTGTTGGGGATATTGCCGTTGAAGACGTAGGTGTCGCCGCCGAGGTAGGCGTTGATGATGTAAGCGGCATATTCGGCGCCGCGCTGGAGTTTGAGGGGCTCGGGATTGTTGAGCCATTTCTCAATTTCGTCTTTCCAGTTCTTTTGACGGTCTTCGTAAGACTTGACGATGTACGCGTAGGCGCCGGGATTCCAGCCCGTGCCATGGGTGCAATACTTCTCAATGAGCTCGGGGCGTTTGCGGAACCACCAGTTGTATTCGGAGTTGTGGCCGCTGGACTCGGTGACGTAGTAGTCCATGGCTAGGAACATCTCGTTGCGGACCTGTTCCTCGTTGTACACTTCGGGGCGCTTCATGGCTTCGCGGATCAGCGGATAGGCATCCTGGCCCTTCCATTTGTATTCGAGGTAGAACGCCTGGTGGTTGATGCCGGCGCAGACGTAGTCGATTTCGCTCATGGGGGCGCCGATCCATTTGGCGAGCATGCTGGCCGTGCCCTGGACGCTGTGGCAGAGACCGCTGACTTGGATTTTCGACTGGCCCTGCATCGCGCGGCAGAGCATGGCCATCGGGTTGGTGTAGTTGAGCAGGATCGCGTTCGGGCAGAGCTCTTCCATGTCCTTGCAGATGCTCAGCATCACCGGCGCCGTGCGCAGGAAGCGGAAGATGCCGGAGGGGCCGCGCGTGTCGCCGACGTTGGTATCGACGCCGAACTGCTTGGGAATTTCAATGTCTTTGCGCCAGATATCCAAGCCACCATTGAGGATGGTGCAGAGCACGGCGTCTGCGCCTGCCAAGGCCTCGCGGCGGTCTTTGGTGACGACGATCTTGGCGGGGTAGTTGCCTTCTTTGACGATGCGGTTGACGGCTTTGTGGATGTAGGCGAGGCGCTCGTCATCGACGTCCATGAGGGCGATGGTGGCATCCTGGAGGAGGGGAAAAGTCAGGACGTCATTGACCAGTTTGCGGGTGAAACCGAAGCTGCCGGCGCCAATAAACGCAATTTTCGTCATGAAGCGACTCCTGGGGCTTGGGACTGTTTCTGGGTGGAATTGGCCGGCAAGAATTGCTGGCTGTTGATAGTTAGTAATATAAGCCGGTGGAACTTAACCGCAACCCGGGCGCCCTGCTGCCGGCGGGACTGGGGTAATTGGTCAGTGGACTCGGTGGACTCGGTGGACTCGGTGGACTCGGTGGACTCGGTGGACTCGGTGGACTCGGTGGACTCGGTGGACTCGGTGGACTCGGTGGACTCGGT
>JAQWBY010000438.1 GCA_028706165.1 Lentisphaeria bacterium
GATTGGTTCTTTGGCCGCGCTGGATTATCTTGGCTTCGGTTTGCCGCCACCGACGCCGAGCCTGGGGCAGCTCCTGCAGCAGGCACAGAGCCAGCGCTGGGCGTGGTGGCTGATTTTGTATCCGTCCTTGGCGTTGTTTGTAGTGATGTTGCTGGGTGTGCTGGTGGGCGAGGGTGTGCGTGAGGCCTTCGATCCCAAACGCCAGAGCCGATATGAATGATAGAATGGCGCCGGCGACAGGTCGTGCCGGCCAAAATAGTGTCCTTGCAGGAAGTTCACAGGTGGGTGTATGAAAGTAACCATTGCCGGCGTCAGCAAATACTTTGGGCAAGTTCGGGCCCTGCATGATGTCAATTTGGAGATAGCCGACGGCGAGTTGTTTTTTCTGCTGGGGCCGTCGGGCTGCGGCAAGACGACCTTGCTGCGCTGCATCGGCGGTTTCGAGAGCGTCAGCGGCGGCCAGATCATGCTCAATGGCGAGGACGTCGCCAGTCGGCCGGCCAATGAGCGCAATACGGCGATGGTCTTTCAGGGCTATGCGTTGTGGCCGCACATGACCGTGGCGGAGAATGTCGCCTTCGGTCTGGAAATGCGCAAAGTACCCAAGGACGAGCGCGAGCGGCGGGTGCGTGAGGCGTTGCAGCGGGTGCAGATTGAACATCTGCGGCAGCGCAAGCCCAACGAGCTGTCCGGCGGTCAACAGCAGCGCGTTGCGCTGGCGCGGACCCTGGTAGTGGAGCCGGGCTGCCTGCTGCTGGACGAGCCGCTGGCGAACCTGGACGCGAAACTGCGGCGGGACATGCGGCGGGAAATCCGCCGGCTGTGCAAGGACAGCGGTCTGACCGGCATCTACGTCACCCACGACCGGCAGGAAGCGCTGAGCATGGCCGATCGCGTGGCGGTGCTCAAGGACGGCGTGGTCGAGCAGGTCGCCACGCCGCAGGAGTTGTATCGGCGCCCAGCCAGCGCCTTCATCGCCAATTTCATTGGCGAGACTAATTTTGTCAGTGGCAAGATCAAAGAGCGGTCGGCGGCGGGCGTGGTGGTTGAGACGCCCTGCGGGCTGATTCGGTCGTCGTTGTCGCCGGAGTGGGCGCGCGAGGGGCAGGACGTGCTGCTGTCGCTACGGCCGGAGGCGTTGAGCCTTGGCGCGGGCGGTGACAACACAGTGTCGGCGGTTTTGCGCGAGAGCACGTATCTGGGCGAGATCGCTAATCACGTGGCAGAGGCTGCTGGTGGGGTTGAGTTGTCTTTTTGCGAGCTCAATCCAGTCAGTGGTGGCCGTGCCGGCGAGCAGGTGACCTTGAGTGTGCGTGCGAACGACGTGGTGGTCTTGCCGCCTTCGGACGAGCGCTGAGTGCCGGCGGCATGGCATTGACCGTCGGGAATACGAGCCAACGAAGGTGGACCAGCATAACAGCACAAGAGAGGCGTCATTTTGAAAATACCGAGTGTAAAAGCATCCGTTAGCATGCGTCGTTTGAGCCGACTGATGTTGTTGGCGTGGCTGAGCGCGCCGTGGGTAGCGTGTGCCGAGGCCGATGCCACCGGTGATCCCTTGCCTGAGTTGCGGGTGACATCTACGCGCAGTGACGAGTTGCTGTTGGAGGCGCCGCTGGCGATCACGGTCATCAGCCGCGCGGAATTGGAAGCGTCGCCGAAGCGCACGGTAGCCGATGTGCTCCGCGATGTGCCAGGTCTGACGGTGGAGACGCTGTCGACGCCGGGTATGCCGCGCATCACCATCCGGGGCGAAAGTGCGAACCGCGTGCTGATATTGCAGGATGGCCAGCGGCTGTCCGAGCAGAAATCCATGAATGGCCCGCCGGTGCTGTTCACTTGCGCGGGCGTGGAGCGCATTGAGGTTATCCGCGGGCCGGCGTCGGTGTTGTATGGCTCCGAGGCGGTGGGTGGCGTGGTCAACATTATTACCCGCCGCAAGGTGGACGTACCGCTGACCGGCACCGTGGAATTTTCCGCCGACAGTGCGACGCACGGCTGGGGCACGGCGGTGACGCTGGATGGTTTTAGCGAGGGCTGGGAGTACGGCCTGTCCGGCCTGCGCCTGGAGCATGACCATCGCCGCACGCCGGAGGGGACGGTCAAGCCCACCAGTTACGACATGGACGACATCGCCGCCTATGTCGGCTGGCGCAATGAGACCCTGTCCATCCGGGCGCGCTACGAGCGTTTCACCAGCAGCGTGTCGTCGGCGCCACCGCCGACTTTGCCGGCTGGTCTGACGAGTTTCTACGCGCACATCCCGGACTGGAACCGCGAGAAGCTCAGCATTCACGCCGAGTTGCACGAGCTCAGCGAGCATTTGACGCGCTTGTCGATGGACTTGTATGCGCAGGAGAGCGTGAAGAATTTTGACCAGCGCATTGGCGCCAGCGCGCCGGCGGGGCCTTTCACCATGAAAGTGCTGGTTGACAGCACGGTGTGGAACCGCCTGCGGACCTACGGCGGCAGCATTCAGACGGATTGGACCTTGCCGGGCGGGCACTACCTCATTGGCGGTTTTGACTTCATGGTGGACCAGCTGGACGACAAGGACCGGGCGACCAGCACCATCAGTGGCCTGCCCGTGCCGCGGCCTCCAACGCATAGCCTCAATGAAGACGACGCCCTACAGACCCAGCTGGCGCTGTTTTTGCGTGACGAATGGGCCATGAATTCTGACTGGACCATGGATTTTGGCATGCGCCACACGTGGGTCTATTCGCGTTTGGACGAGACGACGCGCGCTTATCCGGAGGAGACCCAGCGCGACGACGCATCGGTGTTCAGCGCGACCCTGTTGAACCGCAGTATTGAGAACCTTACCCTGCGCCTGGGCTTTGGCCAGGGGTATCGTTTTCCCTCGCTGCTGGAGCTGTACACCGGCACGCGTCACAGCGACAATGGCAGCGACGTGCTGCCCAATGCCGATCTGGAAGCCGAGCGGACCAACAGCTTTGAGCTCGGCGGGCGTTACGAAAATGGGCGGCTGAGTGTTGATTCAGCCTTGTTTTTCAGCGATGCGCGGGATTATATCACCATGCCCCGCGTGAATCCGACGACCTACCAATATGCGAATGTGGACGAGTCGCAGGCTTTTGGCTGGGAATGGCAGATTGCCTACGTGATCAATCCAGACGACGCGCTGCGCCTGACGCCATACGCGCAGGGGCTGTTCCTGCGACGCAGCTACGAGAACAAACAGCTGCGGACTTACGAGTCGGGCTTTCCGGACTGGAGCGGCCGCATGGGCCTGCGTGC
>JAQWBY010000439.1 GCA_028706165.1 Lentisphaeria bacterium
GGAGCATGGTGCCTTGGAAGTCGGCGAAGTCGTCCTGGCGGCAGGCGACGAGCAGCGCGGCGGCTTTCTGCGGGTCGATGCTGAGCCATTCGCCCGAACTGATGCGGAAGGCGGGCTGTTGACTGCGGCTGATGCGGGCGAGCTCGGTCGCGCTGATGCGGGCGCCACCGACGGCAAAGGAAATATCGACGCTGACGAAGGCGCGCTGGTCGCGCATTTCCACCATGGGTAGTAGCTCGGCAGCGTTGTCGCCAAGGAGCTGGCGCAGCGGCGCGGCGTTGAGTTTGCCGATAGACGCCGGCAGCTGTCGCCAGAAGGCCCGCAGAGCCATGGCGTTTTCGCCCGTAGCCGGCAGGCGTACCGCGTCATTGCTGACGCTGCCGTGCGCGGCCAGTTCGCGCAGACTCTGCTGCAGGGCCTGCACCAGGGCGCCGCCGCTGCTGCGGATGACGAAGCGGCCCTGGCGCTCAATGATGTCAGCGGGGAGGGCCTGGGTGGCGTCCGGCGACAGGGCGGCGCCGGCCAGGGTCGCCGAGATCACGAAGGCATCGCCTTCCTGGCGGGCGTTGACGCGGATGTCCCTGGCGTCGCTTTCTTCCTTGCTGACGCAGTCGCCGCTGACAATGTCCAGACGGTCGTTGATGAGCTCTTTGAGGTGGCTGCTGATGGCTTCGCGGCGCATGCGCGGGGATTTTTTGGCGAAGTACTCGTTGAGGATGGCCCAAGGGACCGGCGGTTGAAAGCTGAATATCTGGCGTCTGGTGATACTGGCGGCCGGGCTGTCGGCGGGAAATTCCTGGAGGAGTTCATGGCAGCGCAAATGACGGCCATCGCTGAGATGGAACAGAGCTTCGATGAGCACCCACTCGCCCTGGTCCTGCAGCTCAATGCTGAAATCCACCGGCGTGCTGAAACCACCGGGCTTGACGAATTCCTGGGTGGCGCGGTCGAGGAAGCGCCCGGGGACGTCGCGCCAGCGGCTGAGCCAGGCGCGGAATTCTTCTTCGTCGAGCTTGTGCATCTTGAGATTGAGGTCGTTGAAGCGGAGTTTTTTGAGGATGGGGAAGAGCCAGCGCAGGAACTGCTGGTCTTTGTCGGGCCAGAGTCGCGATGGCGGTTGATGTTGGGTGAGTTGGAAGCCGGCGTTGCGCAGGGCGCTGAGGGACAACAGCTGGCGCATGCCCTCGTCTTTGGCATAGAAGCGCATGCCGACTTTGCCGGGCTCGTGGAGGAAGTCCGCTTCGATTTCGAGCTCGCAGGGGCGACCGCTGCGGGGCCGCTGATCCTGATCTTGGAAGAAGTTGCCGAAGGATTCCTGTCGCAGCCGCTGCGTGGTGGCGCCGAGGCGTGTTAGGGGAGCGTTGCCGCCGGCGCCGGCGGCGGCGGCGTTGGCGGTGGCCTTGGCGCCATCAGGCCCAGGCAGTGGCCATTGTTCGCGGCGGCAGATGATTTTGAGCAGGACGTGGGCGGCGAAGGCGTGGATGCAGGTCGGATTGATGTATCCGCAGCTGCATTTCTGTTGCCACTGGCCGTTGGCGAGAGTCCAGGAGGTGGACTGATTGCCGAGGCGCATACGCAGCTGATGGTCGTCCCACTGAAAATCCGCGTCGTCTTCGCGGTTGAGGGAGCTGAGACTGGCGCGTTGGATGCCCGTGCTGAAGAGGGCGTTGATAGCCGTTTCGGAAGGCCACTGCGCCAACCACGGCGGCGGAGATGGCGGATAACTGAGTCGTGAAAAATTCATTTTGGCGGATCACTCATGGGGGCGAGAAACGACTGGATAACTGCGCTTGGTTGTGCGCGGTCACGATTTGGGGTGGCGGCGCAGGTTGCGCCAGTCGGCGAGAACGACCAGCCGGCCCAGCATTCTGGAGCCAAAATTGCACAGCGCGTTGAGGTGGAAAATGCGGTCCAGGAGACTGCGTTTGAGGTCGATGGCCTTGACGGGGCAGAATTCATGGCAGCAGTAGCAGCGGATGCAGCTGCGGTCGTTCAGCGATTGTTCTGGGGGAAGCATGGGGTTGATGGCCGGCGGGGTGACGGGACAACCATCGCGGCAACGGCCGCAACGGATGCAGCGGTCGGTATTGATCACGGGCTTGGGGGCAACTTGCCGGCGCAGCCAGCGCAGGAGAAAACGGGGCAGGGGCAGAATGCGCATGATGTTGCTGGGGGCGCGTACCAGGTCGAAATCTGGCACCCGCATGGACTCGATGCTGGCGCCGTGGATGGTGATGCGCTCAAGGTCGCAGACGCCGTAGCCCGCGCGGCGGGCGGCGTTGGTGACCGGCACGCTTTGGGAAGGCAGGCCAATGAGTGCGCAGCAGACGACGTCCACCGCCGTAAGGTCCGTGCCGACGATCAGCGCGCCGATTTTGCGGGGCGTGCCGCCGCTTGGGCCGGGGCCTTCCATGCCGATGACGGCGTCCATCACGGCCAATGCGGGTTTGGCCGTGCGGTTGATGTCAATCATCAAATCAGCAAGGTGATCGCGGTTCTGGAAACGGAAGTGGAATTGGCCCTTGGCCGAGCCGGGGATGAGGCCGAATTGGTTTTTCAGGGCGCCGGTGTAGGCCATTTGAGCGTGGGTTTTGAGTTTTGGCAGGGTGATAAGCACATCGGTATCCAGAAGCTGACTAGTGAGGTCGATGCGCTTGGCCAGGCGATTGTGTTCGTTGTAAAATGCGTGGGTGGCCGAGAATTCGCGTAGTTCGGCGCCTTCGGCGTTGATGACGTCCAGCAGCTCGGAGCCCTTGGCGGCGCTGCGGGTATCGCCGACGCCTGGGCCGTCGCCGACGCCGACCGTGCCGCCGGCTTCTTTGACCAGGCGGATGACGGCGCGGAGGATTTCGGGGTGGGTGGTGACCGCCAAGTGCGGTTTTGAGGGAGCGACCAAATTGGGCTTGAGCAGCACGCGTTGGCCGGATTGCACGATTCCGGTCATGCCACCGAAGGGCTGCAGGCCTTCGCGCAAGGCGGCCAGGACGGCTGCCGGGTCGTCGTAGCTGTCGAGGGGAATGATGCTGACTGTGCTGGTGGTCGTATTGGGCATGATGATGGGCGTCGGGCGGATTGTCGCGCCGCTTATTTCTTGCCGCCGGGCTTGGGGTGATAGGCCAGGCGCATGATCAGGGACGTGACCATATAGCAGAGGACAAAACTTAGGCCCAGGGCGAGGTGCCGCGTCGTGACTACTCCGAAGAGCGGCGTGCTGATGTACTGGTCAAGACGCGAGGTGAACAGCGGCGACAAGATCAGCG
>JAQWBY010000440.1 GCA_028706165.1 Lentisphaeria bacterium
GCTGGAAATACCAGCCTGGTGCCGCAAAGGGCAGCGATGGCGATTTGAGTGCGAAACCGCGGATTTTGCTGGCGGCTGGGCCGTCCCAGATGATATCCACGGCGCGCTTGAGCTGGCCCTTTGCGGGCAGGAGCTCGTAGTGGCAGATGACCCGCCAGGTGCCCAGGCGCTGCTCAGTGCGCAGGCGGTTGGGACCGTCGTCGGTCAGGGCCAGCAGTTCGGGGGTGGCAGTGCTTTGGGCGAGCCAACTTTGGTCGTCCTGCTTGATAGCAAAGCCGGTACCATCCTGGCCGCGGGCGATTTCGCGGCCCTGGTACCACAGTGCCGACCAGGCGCCGCTGCGGGTGTCGATGGCGATTGCGAGCCGGTCGTCGCCAAAGCGCCGTTCTGTCGCGTTGGGCGTCGCCGCTGGTTGGGCATGGCCCGCGGTGGCACACAGAAAACAGGCCGCCAAAAGACCCATCGCACGTGATATCATAGACTGCAGCTCCTTGTGGGGGATGTATTGCGAATGGCGTGATCGTGTCAGGAAAGTACGATATACCGGGAAAGGTGGATGGCTAGTTGGTTGTTTGGGGAGCTTGGAAAAATGAGGGGTTGGGGATGATTGAGGTGATGGGACGTATAGGACGTAGGGGACGTAGGGGCAGGGGACGAGGGGATATATGAGCAGGGGACGTATAGGACGTATAGGACGTAGGGGACGTAGGGGACCTATGGGCAGGGGACGTATAGGACGTAGGGGACGTAGGGGACCTATGGGCAGGGGACGAGGGGACAAGGGGACGAGGGGACAAGGGGACAAGGGGACAAGGGGACAAGGGGACAAGGGGACAAGGGGACAAGGGGACAAGGGGACAAGACAAGGGAACGTTGCTGGGCGCTCTCAGCTCAGGTAGAGCAGCCAGGCGGCTATGAGGGACAGAACTCCCAGGATAATTACGGGCACGCAGTTGATCATGATGATGCGCGCTTCCTGGCCGGCAGCATTGACTGTGGCGCAGGCCGCGACCACGCCGCTCAGCCGGATCATGCAGCCCAGGCCACCGCCGACATTCTGCAACGCGGCCAGCAGCGACTCTGACATGCCCAGCAGGTGGGCGGTATCGAACTGGATGGAAATGAAGAGGATGTTCGACACCGTGCAGGACCCCGACAAGAAAGTCCCGAGCATGCCGATAAAGGGCGACCCGATAATGAAGGCGCGGCCCATGAGGTCCGACGCGCCTTGGGCGATGGTTGCCAGCATATCCGGCGCGTCAGCGCCATTGACGTCGGAGAAGATCATCACCTGCACCATGGCGACGCTGGCGGCAATGGCGATGGCGGCGCCGCGTACTTGTTTTTCCGAGCAGCGCAGGAGGAGCCAGAGGGTTCTGATGCGCATGCCGAAGAGCAGTGCGGCGACCAGCGCCACGGCCATGAACGGCAGTATGCCCGGGTTGCTTAGCGGCGACCAGCGGAAGGTCGTGCCTTCGACCCCGAACAGCGGCGGCAAGTGCAGGCGCAGCGTCTGGCTCAACAGCGCTTTGCAGGGCAGCATGGGCAGGCGGGTGAGCGTCAGCGTGAGCGCAATCAACGCGTAGGGCAGCCACGCTTTCCACGCCGGCATTGGCGGGACAGATTTAACGCCGTTGGGCACTGGCGCGTTGGGCATTGGCGCGTTGGTGCCCGTTCCGACCATTGTGTCCACTTGGGGCGCATTGTCTGCAGGGGTGTTGGTGCCTGCAGGGAAATCCCAGACTCGCCGCGGGACCATCAGGCCGAGTTTGACGCAGCCGATGACCAGCGGCAAGGCCACGACCGCGCCGATCAGCGACGGCAGTTCTGGTCCGAACCACAGTGCGGCATAGCGCCAGGGAATGACGTAGGCCAGGCCCGAGAGCAGGCATAGCGGCGTGATTTCCAGCAGCGACCGTCGCCAATGCCGATCGCCAGCCAGAAGCAGCATGGTGGCCACGGCGATCAGTGGCAGGAAAGTTCCCGAGAGGGCGAAGATGCCAGTGAGTTGTTCCAGTACGTCACCGGCAAAGACATCGTGGGCCATGCCGAGGCGGTCGAGATTGTGTTCGAGGGTGCTGAAGCCGGTGAGCACGGGTATGCCCACTGCGCCAAAGGGTACCGGCAGGGTATTGCAGATCAGCGCGACGGCCACCGCCGTCACGGCCGGAAATCCCAGGCCGACCAGTAATGGCGCGGCTAGCGCCGGCGCCGCGCCAAAACCCGACGCGCCTTCGATGAAGGCGCTGAACAGCCAGGCGATGATGATCACTTGGATGCGGCGGTCGCGGGAAATGTGCGCAAAGGTGCGGTTGATCGTCAATGCTGCGCGGCTGCGGTCGAGGATATTCAGCAGCAACACCGCGCCAAAGATAATCAGGATGATGTCGATGCCTTTCAGCAATCCGAATAAGGACGCCGCCATGATCCGCAGCAGCGGCATCCGCCATACTGCCAGACCGAGCACACAGGTGCCCAGCCAGGACCAGGCCAGCGCCTTCCCCGGCGCGACCCGCCACAGCGTCATCAGCAGCAGGGGCGCCGCTATCGGGAGTAATGCCAGAAAGATGTACATCGCAGCTAGTGGGCAGAGGGAGAATTAGTTGGCGGTCAAGGTGGCACGTGGTGCGAAGGGGATGATGCCGAGGTCGTGGTCGAGGCGGGCGGTGGTGGGCATAGTGAGGTCGTCGCTCAGGCCGTGGCGGAGGTAATGCCAGGCGAGACCGGCGACCATGGCGGCGTTGTCGGTGCAGTATTTGGGTGGTGCGAGCACGAGTTTGCGGCCGATGCGGGCGGCTTCCTGGCCGAGTTTTTCGCGCAGGTAGCTATTGCAGGCGACGCCGCCGCAGACGCAGATGACGGGCGTATTGAAATGCCGGGCGGCATCGCCGGCCTTGGTGACGAGAACGCCCATGACGGCCGCTTGGTAGCTGGCGACGACGTCGGCGAGTTCCTGGTCGCTGAGGCTGCGGTCTTTAACGGCGTAAAGCATGGCGGTTTTGACGCCGCTGAAGCTGAAATCGAAACGGTGTTCGGGCTTGACGGCTTTGCCGGCGGCGCCGGTGAGGCCGCGTGGGAAGTCGTAGGCGCTGGCGTTGCCGGTTTTGGCGATGCGGTCGATAACGGGTCCGCCGGGGTAGCCGAGGCCGAGGATTTTGGCGGCTTTGTCGAGGGCTTCGCCAGCGGCGTCATCGAGGGTGCTGCCGACGATATGGGCGTGGCCATCGGGCTGGATGACGACGATGGCGGTGTGGCCGC
>JAQWBY010000441.1 GCA_028706165.1 Lentisphaeria bacterium
CGGTGATGAAGGACGGCGTGTTGCGCCTGACACTGCCGAAGGTCAAGGAACTGGCCCCGCGGCGGATCGAGGTGAAAGCCTGCTGATGGTCAAGAGCGATGGGCATGGCGACGAAGTCGCCGCTGCCAGTCGTACGGCGCGCAGGGCGCGGAGAACAGCGAGTTCTCCGCGCCCTGTGCGCGTTTGGGAGCTGTGGTAAAGGGGGGGTGGCATTCGCGCTGGTTTTGTTGATTTGCCTTGTTGGTGTTGGACGTTGTCGTCTGTGCTTCCTATATTGAGCGGTGGCCTTTTTCGGCGCGCCGTCTGGCGTTGTCGAGCAGACGTGTGAAATGCAGTATAAGAGCAAGGAGCGGACACATGGGCAACTACGGCAAGGGCGACACGAGCTGGTTCACGCATGACCGATTCGGCATGTTCATTCACTGGGGCCTGTACGCCATGCTCGGGCGGCATGAGTGGGTGAAACAGCGCGAAGAGATCACCGACCAGGACTACCAGGTGTACTTTGATTTGTTCAACCCTGATCTCTTCGAGCCGAAGGAATGGGCGAAGGCCGCGCGCGAAGCCGGCATGAAGTACTTTGTGATCACCACCAAGCATCACGAGGGCTTCTGTCTCTGGGACAGCAAATTCACCGACTACAAAGCGACCAACACGGCAGCCGGCCGCGATCTGCTGCGGGAAGTCGTCGATGCGTTCCGGGCCGAGGGCTTGCGAGTGGGCTTCTACTACTCGCTGATTGATTGGCATCATCCGGATTTCACCTGGGACCGCATTCATCCCATGCGCAACAAGATGAAGCCCGAGGAGTTCAACAAGGGCCGCAAGCTGAGCCGTTACGCCAAATACATGCGCGACCAGGTCACCGAGCTCTTGACCAACTACGGCAAGATTGACATCCTGTGGTTCGACTTCAGCTATCCCGGTGAAAACGGCAAGGGCCACGACGAGTGGGAATCCGAGAAGCTGATCAAGCAGGTGCGCAAACTGCAGCCGGATATCATTGTCGACAACCGCCTGGACCTCCCGGGCTCCGGCGACATCGTGACGCCCGAGCAATACACGCCGGACAAGGGCATGGTGGACGAGAAGGGCAATCCGGTGGTCTGGGAAGGCTGCCAGACTTTGTCGGGCTCCTGGGGCTATCATCGCGACGAAGCGACTTGGAAGAGCGTGAAGATGTGCATCGAGATGCTGGTGAACCACGTGTCGCGGGGCGGCAACCTGCTGATGAATGTGGGCCCGACGTCCCGTGGCTATCTCGATCAGCGGGCGAAGGACCGTTTGGCGGGCTATGCGGCGTGGATGAAAGTCCACAGCCGGTCAATTTATGGCTGCGGCCAGGCGCCGGCGGAATTCCCGGTGCCCGTCGACTGTCGTTACACCTACAATGCGACGACGAAGTGCCTGTATCTGCACCTGTTCACCTGGCCCTTCAAGCACATCCACCTGGACAACCTGGCGGGCAAGGTCAAGTACGCGCAGCTGCTGGCTGACGGCAGCGAAATCAAGCGTCGCGAGGCCGGTACGGCCATTCACGCCGCCCTGAACAGCACCTCGCCTGGCAACGCGCTGACCCTCGAACTGCCGGTGTTATTGCCGTCGGCCTGCGGCGACGTGCCAGTAATCGAACTCTTCCTCAAATAAAGCGCACGACGCGCCCCCTCCGTCGCCTCACGGCATGCCGTGAGGCGACGGTTTTTTTTATGGCGCGGGCACGAGGCCGAGCAGTTGCGCGACGATGTCGCGGGGGGTAATTTTCTGTGCATCGGCTTCGAAGCTGGTGACCAATCGGTGGGCGATGACTGCCGGTGCGCAAGCCTGGATGTCATGGGGGGTGACGTGATTGCGCCCGTTGAGCAGCGCGTGGGCCTTGCTGGCCAGGACCAGCGCGAGGGAGGCGCGCGGTGACGCCCCGCAGTCGATGAGCTCGCCGATGCCGGCCAGCGCGTCGCGGTTGACGAAGCGCAGTTCGGCGTCTTCGCCGGGGCGGGTAGCGATGACCAGGTCGAGCACGTACTCTCGCAGGCGCGGCGCGATATGGACCGCATCGACCTTTTGGCGCAGCGCCATGACGTCCGCGCAGGACAGCACGGCATGCGCAGCCGTATTGCTGGCTGTTGTCGCCATGCGCTCGAGGATGGCCTGTTCGTCGTCCCGTCGCGGATACGGCAATTCGATTTGCAGCATAAAGCGGTCTTTCTGCGCCTCGGGCAGTTCATAAGTGCCGCTGTGTTCGATGGGATTCTGGGTGGCGACGACGAAGAAGGGCTGTGGCAGAGGCATGGTCCTGCCAGCGATGGTCACCTGCTGTTCCTGCATGGCTTCGAGAAGCGCGCTTTGCACTTTGGCCGGCGCGCGATTGATCTCGTCCGCCAAGACCACGTTGGCGGCGATGGGGCCGGGCTGGGCTTCGAAGCGTTTTTCGGCTTGATTGAATAGCGTGCAGCCGCAGATATCGGCGGGGAGCAGGTCCGGGGTGAATTGAATGCGGGCGAAACTGCCGCCGAGGCATTGAGCGAGGGTCTTGACGGCGAGGGTTTTGGCCAGGCCCGGTCGGCCTTCCAGAAGCACGTGGCCGCCGCAGAGCAGGCCGATGATCATGCCGTCAACGAGCTCGCGTTGGCCAACGAGCACGCGGCCGATTTCCTCGCGGAGCGCGGCGATGCGTTGCGAACAGACGGTGTCGGCGCTGTGAGTTGGATTCTGCATGATGCCTGTCAGCGTTTGGCCGGAGCGTTTTCCGGTTTTGCCTCGTCATGCTGGCGCATCTTACGCAGCCAGCGTTTGAGGATGCGTGCGCGGTGGTTGATATGCCGGCGGACTTCGGCCGGGCCATAGGCGACTACCACGGCGACCAGCAGTAGTGCGAAGATGCCGAACGCCTGGCCGCCCTGTCGCCAAGCCATTTCGCCGGCGAAGAGGTAGTACAGCGTGGTGAGCAGCGCCTGGAGCAGGAAGATCAGCGGAATGAGCTTGGGCGCAGCGAGGCGCAGCCACGCCTCGCTCAGGTAGTAAATCGGTACGACGAAAAGCAACCCCCACAGGCAGATGACGGACACACCCATGACGGCGATGCCGGCCAAGCTGACCGTGATGGGCAGAAAAGGCGTGAGGGGATTGCCGGGGGCGCCGCCCAGCATCATCGCGGCCAAAGTCGCCAGACAGATGGTCAGCCAGAGGGAGAAAATACGGTAGAAGGTCGCTTGTTTATCGGGGCGGGATGGCGCGGTGGGAGTGTGCATGATGTCCG
>JAQWBY010000076.1 GCA_028706165.1 Lentisphaeria bacterium
GGTTGCAAGGAGGGAAAAAACGGGTATCTTATACGACACTTTTTGGGTACCCGTAGCTCAGCTGGATAGAGCGACTGCCTCCGGAGCAGTAGGTCGTGAGTTCGAATCTCGCCGGGTACACCATGTCAACCGCCTGACTCATTGCGAGTTAGGCGGTTTTTTTGTGCCCGGAAATGCCCCAGCTCTGTCTCTCATTTCATGTCTGTTAGTACCTGTTTTTGTGCTCATTCACTAACGATTCGCTAACAAGTAACCTAACCCAAAAACCGGCGGGTGCGTAGTGAAAAATGAGGCATGGGGCAGTATCTTTGCGGGTCTGCGGTGTCGCAGGCGATGTTATTGATGCCTTGATCACCCGTCTGTTCAGGAGAAGCATGCGAATGAAAACGACGTCGAGTCTGCTGCTGGTCTTTGCGTTTTGTGGAGCGGTGACCCTGTCGGCGGCGGTGGCGCCGGGCGAGAATCTGGTTCTCAACGGCAATTTTGAGGCTGAACAGGCGGACTTTCCACATTTTTGGTCGGCGAGTCCGCCGCGGCTGGTGAGTTTCAATGCGGCAGGCGGGCCGGGGGCGGTTGGGGCGGTGATTTTGCGTAATCCCGAGGGGGAGAGCGGCGTGGCCAGCGTGCGGCAATTTGGCTTGCAGTTGGTTGCAGGCGAGACTTACAAGATGAGCGCGTGGGTGAAGACCAGCGATTTTGCCAGTGGGCATTGCGGCGTCATTGTCCACAACACGGGATGGTTTAGCTCGCAGGGCCTGCGGGAGTTTTCGGCGACCAGCGACGGCTGGCAGTACATGGAAAAGACCTTCGTGCTGGAGGCGTCGAAGGACGACAGCTACGGCGTGGCGCTCTTTGCGCAGAATTTCCGTGGGCAGATCGAGATTGCCAACGTGAAACTGGAGGCGATCAGCGCGGGGGCGCTGGCCAAGAGCCAGCCGTCGCCGATACTGGCCGAGCAACACCGGCTGCGGTTGGTGCCGTGGTCACCCCTGTTGAACGCCATTCCGCTGGACGAGCCGCGCCTGAGCTTCCACGCCTACGGTCGGCCGGGTGAGGGCAAGGACTGGGGGCACTACGACGCTGTCTTCGCGCTGGATGGCCAGGAAAAGCAGAAGACTGCACTGCAGCCGAAAATCAACGTCTTCGATCTGACTGGCGTTGTGGCTGGCGAGCACCGCTTGGACTGCGCCATCCGTCTGCGTGATACCGGCGAGGAGCTCTTTGCGCGGTCGTTGGTGATTACGCTGGTGGACCTGCCGGTGCTGGATACCAGTGGACATCGTCGGCTCAACAACTTGGTGACCGAGGTGCTTAGCAGCGAGCTGGTGACGCAAGCCGAGGCGCAGGCCTTTTCCTTTGTCAATCCCAGGGACGGGTGGGTCTTTGTCGCCGTGCAAGGCAGCCAAGGCGCCCCGGGGCTCGCGGTGGAGATCGCGGGGCAGGGCGTGCTGATCACCGCTGCCAATGAGCGGCGGGAGGCCTTCCGGCTGTTGCCGCGGGGTAGCCACAACGTCACGGTGAAGGGCGCGACGGGCGGCGGGCGGCTGCTGGTGCGCGCTATTGCGGAAATCTTCAACTACCCAGCCTGCGCGCACAGCCAGGTGCCGCAAAACGGCAAGTACGACTGGGATTTTCACGTGAAGCATATCTTTCCGGCGGTGACGACTCTGAATGGCGGGCGGGTGCCGGACGAGCATCTGCCCGAGCTCAAAGAGCGCGGGTTGCTGTGGCTGGCCAATCTGGGGACGACGAACCCCAAAAATGCGGATGACCTGCTGGCGCGCATGGCGAAATCGCCGGGCTTGAGCGACCCGATGTACGACGGCGTCACCTGCGATGAGCAGTTTTTCGGTCAGGCTAATCTGAGCCATTATACCGAGGCACTCTGGGCCTATGAGAATCCCAACCAGCGCCTGATTTACACGTGGATCGTGGGCAAGCCAGGGCTGGTGGGCGCGCATAACGACTTCATGAGCGCGTCTTTCAATGCCTCGCGCGGCCGTGGCCGGCTGCTCTTCGAAGCCTATTGCCACAGCCGGCCCGATGAAAAGGACGCCGGCGATTACCTGCAGAGTCGCCTGGTCGATACCATGGACAGCTTCAAGCAGTTCTTCCCCAATGCCGCCGCCGGCACGGGCATGATCCTGGGCAACTTCAATCAGATCCCGATTATCTCGCTGGACGTCAATCCCGAGGTTGATTACAAGTATTATCTTGACATGCAGGTCAATCTGATCGCCAATCACCCGTCCTTCCGCGATTTGGCCACGACCGGCTACTGGGGCAGCTACTACGACGACGAGGAGCTCTACCGCTGGTCCTTCGCGATCATGCGCCATTACTGCGTCGAGGGCAATACCGGCATGCTATCGGAACAGTACGGCTATCGCTACCTGCCCGGGCATCTGCGCAATGGCGATTTCAACCGGGGCCTGGAGGCGTGGGAGCTGAGCCCGGCGGCAGAAGGCGCCATCCAGCCTGCGTCTTTCCCGGGCTATGGCAAGAACAGCCAGGGGCGCTGGGGCGCCTCCGGCGGTGTTGGCGACACGTTCTGCCTCTTTAAACGCCAGGACGGGCAGGCCAGCAGCATCAGCCAGACGGCCACTGGGCTCGTACCCGGGAGCATCTATACCCTGCAGTTCATCACGGCGGATTATCAGGACATGCAGCAGAAGCGCTACCAGCCCCGCCGGCATGGCCTGACGGCGACCCTCGGTGAGGGTGCCGAGCTGCTGCCGGAGCAGTCGTATGTCTTCGTCGACCGGCGCAACAGCGCTCGCAAAAAGGACGACGGTAAGGCCCGCATCAATCTGCATCACCTACGTTTCCGCGCCAAGGCCGGCAGCGTGGCGGTGACCTTTAGCGATGCCGGTGCCGCCAGCGGCGATGAATTGGCCCTGAACTACGTCATGCTCAAGCCCTATTTCCAATAGGTGGCGAGGAGAGAGAGCGCCCCTGCTGGCGCGTTGGGACGCGACGTGCCAGGCCAATGTGGCGCCCTCCAGGCGCAATTCTAGGTTATTGCCATACCCCGGGTTGCGGCGCCCTCCGGGCGCCTCGCTCGGGGCTATGCATGGTACGGCCCTCCGGGCCGAACTTGGCCGCTTTGACGACTTGCTTTGTCCGATTCGGGCAGCAAAGCGCCGGGACGGCGGCGCTCCCAGGATCAATACCGCCGGGACGGGGGCGGTCCCAGGGTGGGGCCTTGGACTGCCAAGCAGCTAATCTGTAAAAAAAATCTGCGTTAATCTGCGGAATCTGTGGATAAAAACCTACCCATGCTGCCGGGACGGGGGCGCTCCCATGATCAATGCTGCCGGGACGGGGGCGCTCCCAAGATCAATGCCGCCGGGACGGGGGGCGGTCCGAGGCGTTCCCTGGGACCGGCTGGTATCCATGACTCCTATGAAACCGATGCCGCAATGGGAGGCGTGCGTCGATTGCTATCGATTGCTGTCGATTGCTGTCGATTGCTGTCGATTGCTGTCGATTGCTTTCGATTGCTTTCGATTGCTGTCGATTGCTGTCGATTGCTGTCGATTGCTTTCGATTGCTTTCGATTGCTTTCGATTGCTGTCGATTGCTGTCGATTGCTGACCAATTAAGTTTACTGGCGGCATATTTCTAATTTGGTATTGTGTTTCGGAGAATATTTTGCTATAGTTAACGGTGTTGTGAGTTATCCGCACTGGTTTATTCTTACTCGCTGCCATTCCCAATGGAGGACATCACGATGAAGTTGCTGCGCTTTACTTTGATAGAGTTACTGGTTGTGATTGCGATCATTGCGATCTTGGCGGCGATGCTGCTGCCGGCTCTGGCGAAGGCGCGGGAGAAGGCGCGGGCGATCAACTGCGTGAATAACCTCAAGCAGTGCATGCAGTCGATCTTGTTGTACACGGACGATTTTGGTGGCGCGCTGATCTACAACACCAACTGGTCGTCGAACTGGGTGACGTCGTTGACAGGCGGCTATAACTCGGGCAGCAAGTATTTTTCTGACACGACTCCGGACGAAGTGGTCTGTCCTGGCCGTAAGCCCTTTGTGTACAAGGGCTCGTACAACATCTACGGCAACCGCCGGGACTTCAATCCGACGGGCTATTTTACGACGCCGGTGTCGGCATATAACTCTGCTCAGAGAGACGGTTTTCTTTTTACTGGCAAGATTCAGGGCCCGTCGTCGTATGTTTGGATTGGCGATTCGTATGGTGTGGAGGGGTCTGCCTCGCAATTGACTGAGGCCAATGGCTATCAATGGGGACCGGTTTTCCCGGTGGAGGCAAATCGCAGTCGCTATTTCTGGGTTGGGGCGCATGGCTCGACGGGCAATTTTGCCTTTATTGACGGGCATGTGGCGGCGATAGGCAGCCCGGGGCAGTTTGCGGACCTGTTCAACCAGGAGTACGTCACCAATGGCGAGGCTAAGAAGACCGTCTACACCTTCAACAGCAATTTGACGCCAGTGCCATATAAGTGAGCGGTGTGGGGCAAGGCGCGTTCATGAAATCACTTGAATTGGTGTTAGTGGCATGAAGGGAACGAATGCGTCTGCCTGCTGATTTTTTTCTAGCGTTTCGCTATTTGCGGCCGAAGCGCACTTTTGTGTCGGTCATTACGCTGTTGTCCATACTGGGGCCGACCTTGGGCGTGGCCATACTGCTGATCGTCAGCTCAGTGATGGCCGGTTTTGACCGCGATATTCGGCGCGGCATCATGGATATGCAGGCGCACCTGCAGGTCTATCCGCGCTACCAGCCCGTGTTCAGCGATCCTGCGACCATGATGGCGACTCTGCGCGAGCACGGTGTGCAATGCTCGCCGCTGATTGAGGGGCCGGCACTGATCCAGCTGCGCCAGAGCATCCAGCCGAAAATGCTGCGGGGGATTGTGCCGGCGCTGGAAAAAGAGGTCAGCAATGTGGCGGCGAAGGGCTTTATTGGCCGCTTTGACATTCGCGACGGCGAGGCGATCATCGGCCAGCGCCTGGCTATGCAGCTTGGTCTGCGCATGGGCGACCAGATGCTCATACACTCGCCGGCGCGCCTCACCCAGAATGTCACTTGGAAAGACGACGGACAGGTCGATATCAGCCAGCCGGATGAAATTTACCTGCCGGAGGAAGTGCACGTCGTCGGGCTCTTCAGTACGGGCGTGGCGGATTTTGACGACAATGTGATTTTTGTGACCCTCGATCAGGCCGCGGAGCTGTTTGGCTACGAGTGGGGCGCGGCAACCTGCGTGCAGGGCAAGGTGGCCGATCCCATGCGTATGGACGTGCTGGTGCAGACGCTGCGCGAGGCGCTGATGCCGGCCGACGTGGTGACCTGGCAGGAACGCAATCAGCTGTTGTTCGGGACGCTGCGGGTCGAGAAGAATCTCATGTCTTTCCTGATGGCTTTCATTGTGCTGGTGGCGTCATTCAGTATTGCGGCGACGCTGATCACGGTGGTGGTGCAGAAGACGCGGGAGATCGGCGTGATGAAGGCGGTGGGGATGTCCCGCTGGCTGATCGCGCGTATATTTCTGCTGCAAGGCGCGGTGATTGGCGTGATCGGTACCAGCCTGGGAACTGCGCTGGGGCTGCTGGTGATGGCTTGCCGTAACCAGATTGCAGCACTGCTCAGCGCCATCATGGGCCACGATGTCTTCCCGGCCGAACTCTATCACCTCACGCAAATACCAGCGCTGACCACAGCGGCGGACCTCGGCCGGATCGTAGCGCTGTCGTTGAGCATCTGCGTTTTGGCGGCGCTGGTGCCCGCGCTCTACGCGTCGGCGTTGGCGCCGGCAAAAGCCCTGCAGGACGACGCCTGAGCGCACAAGGACCACAGCATGACAGCAGGCGATTTTTTATATGACGTCAGAGAACTCCACAAGGACTTCCGGCTTGCCGGCGGAGTGATCAATGTCCTTTGCGGGCTGAATTTCACGATTGGTCGCGGCCAGTGGACGGCGCTGGTGGGGCCGTCGGGATCGGGCAAGACGACGCTGTTGCATCTGCTGGGCGGGCTGGACCGGCCGACTTCGGGCGCGGTGCTGCTCGAAGGTGTGGACCTGGCGGCGCTGTCGGCCAGGCGACTGACCACTTTGCGCCGGCGTCGCATCGGCTTTGTCTTTCAGGCATACCATCTTTTCCCCGAGCTGAGCGCGTGGGAAAATGCCGCGCTGCCGGCGCTGCATTGGGGCGCGGCGCGCGACGACGCTTTCGCCAAGGCTCGGCAGTGGCTGGAGCGCTTTGGGCTGGGCGATCGCTTGGAACACCGCCCGCAGGAACTCTCCGGTGGCGAGCAGCAGCGCGTGGCTATCGCCAGGGCACTCATCAATGACCCGGATGTCATCCTGGCCGATGAGCCCACCGGCAATCTTGATGCCGCCGCCGCTGATGGTATTATGGCCATTCTCGCCGAACTTCGCGCCGCTAGCAAGAAGACGCTGGTGATGGTCACTCATGACCAGTCACTCGCCGCCCGCGCGGATGCCGTCGTCAGCCTGATGAAGCAGTAAGGGGGGAAGGTTTTGCGAGGGGGGAGAAAGGGGCATTGCCCCTTTCTCCCCCCTCGCGCTCCCCTCTCTATCCCATCTCTTGCGGCGCGTGCGTCGCCGCTGCGCGGCTGCCGTTCGCGCCGAATAGGGGAGGGGCGAGCCTTCGGTGGGCGACTCACAAGCCGCCGACTATGCGCAATATAGCCAAATGCAGCGGCTGGGCATGAGTTCCATTGCCTCTTTGGCCCCCAGTCAGCTGCGCCGACTATGGCCAAAGAGGCCGAGGAACACGAATAGAGTTGGCGTTTTACCCAAGGCGGCGCGCGCCTTCGGCGCAGCTTGCCCTAGGCTGGTATGTTTCGCGCTTTCAGCGCTTCTGCCGCTTCGCGGCAAGGAAAAGCCCCGCTGTTTTGTAGAGGCAAAAAGTAGCAAGGAAATCTTTATGTGAAGAGTATAGGACGTATAGGACGTATAGGACGTATAGGACGTATGGGGGAAGGGGGATAGGACGTATAGGACGTAGGGGACGTATAGGACGTATGGGTAGGGGACTAGGGGACATAGGGGACGTATGATGGGACGCAGGGGATGACCTGCTGGGTTCGCTGACTGGTCTGGTGCCTAGTCCGGTATCACCCTTGGAAGCGTTTGTCGAGTTCGCTGTAGGTGATGTGGACCATGGTTGGGTGGCCATTGGGACATGCGTATGGCATGGTGCTGCGGGCGAGGCCGTCGAGGAGGGCGCGGATTTCCAATTCGCTGAGTTCTTCCTTGCCGCGGTGGGCATGGCGGCACGCCGCCTGGGCGATGTGAATGGCGCTCTGGCGGTTGGTGACCGAGCTTTGGCGGAGGTCGTCAAGGATATCGCGCAGGGCCTTGGCGATGTCCTGATTGGGATAGGCGGGGGGCACGGCGGTGATGAGGAAAGTGGTGCCGCCAAAGGGCTCGATGGTGAAGCCGAGAGTGTCGAAGTGGCCGATTTCGCGGCGCAGGAAGCGCGCTTCTTCCAGGCTGAGATTGAGGGTGACGGGCAAGAGCAGCTGCTGGCGGGTCTGGCGCTGGTCGTTCATCGCCGCGAGGAGTCTCTCGAAGAGAATGCGCTGATGGGCTGCCTGGAGATCGACCACGACCAGTCCAGTAGGGGCCTCGGCCAGTACGTAGCGCCGGCCCAAGCGGCCGCAAAGCCGCAGCTGCGCGAGGTCCTTGTTCACTGGCGGGGCCGGACGCGGGCCGGCGCTGGGAACTGCGGCGGTTGTTGTTCCCGTCGTCGTCGTGCCTGTGCCAACGGAATTCGTCTGGGTGCCGGGCGTGGTGGGCGTGGTTGGTCCACATGTGGTCGGTGGTGATCCCGGCCTGGTCGTGGTGGGCGTTCCCGGCATCGACGAGGCGTCGTGGGCGGGATTGGCCTGGGCGCCAGGGATGGCGGGGTGTATCGCACTTGGGAAAGCTGGCTGACCGGCTTGGGGCGTGGCCGGGGTTGTGTTCGGGCTTGGCGTTGGCGCTGTTGGGTGATATGGCGTTGGTGCGGGGGGGGGAGCGGGCACTGGGGGGAATGGGGTTGCGATCGTGGGTGGCGGCGGTGGAAATGATGCGGCGGTCGCGGTTGGCGCTGCGGGATAGGGCGATGCAGCCGTAGGTGGTGCCGGCGGGAACGGCGCTGTGCCGGTACTGCCGGCGTTGTCCGTATCGCCGTCGTCAGGCGCGTTGTTGTCTGGCGGGAATGCGTGGTGGGTCGCGGTGCCGCTGCCGGTGGTGGCCATGGGCAGACTGACTTGTCGCGGGGCGTTGATGGGCATGGCCGGTGGCAGGGCGGCGGCTGGCGAGCTGCTGAGGTCGATGGCCTCTTCGCTGCCGCCGGGCATACTGCGCAGTGCGCGACGGATGGCAGCGGCGATGATTTTGCCGATTTCGCGCGGATCGCGGAAGCGCACTTCGCGTTTGGCAGGGTGGATATTGACGTCCACGCGTTCGGGCGCGAGGTCGATGTAGAGCACGGCGCCGGGGTAGCGGCCTTTCATGACCAGGGTGTCGAAGGCGTCGCGGATGGCGAAATAGACGGTTTCGGCGGCGGCGGCGCGGCCGTTAATGAAGACGCGTTGTTCGCGGCGCGATGAGCGGGTGAAGCCGGGACGACTGACGAAGCCACGGACGAAGACGCCGTTTTCCTCGTAGTCCACGGGCAGCATGGCGGCGAAAGTGTCCTGGCCGAGCAGCATGGCGACGCGTTCGCCGAGCTGGGTACAGGTGTTGGCGCGCAGTTGTTCGCGCCCATTGAGGGTGAGTGACAGGGACAGCTCCGGCCGGGACAGCGCCAGCATGAGCAGCATTTCTTCGATGTGGCCGTCCTCGGTGTCCGGCCCCTTCAGGAAGCGCCGGCGGGCGGGGAGGTTGGCGAAGAGCTGGCCGACGCGGATGTTCGTGCCTGGCGCGCAACCGCATTCGCGGACATCGCGGATGGTCCCGAAGTCTACCGTGACCTCGGTGCCGGTGACGCTGTCGGCCTGGCGGGTTTGCAGAAGGAAACGGCTGACCGAGGCGATGCTGGGCAGGGCTTCGCCGCGGAAGCCCAAGGTGTGGATTTGGCCGACGTCGCCATCGCGGGTGATCTTGCTGGTTGCGTGGGTTTCCAGGCAGAGCAGCGCGTCGTCGCGGTCCATGCCGCAGCCGTTGTCGATGACCTGCAGCATGCGCTGGCCGCCCTGTTCGGCGTTGACGCGGATGCGGGTGGCGCCCGCGTCGATGGCGTTTTCCACTAGTTCCTTGACGACGGACGCCGGCCGTTCGATGACTTCGCCGGCGGCGATGCGGCCGACGATTTCGGCTGGCAGGACGCGGATGATGCTCATGATGCTGGCGGCTCCTCGTGCTGGTCGTGACTGTGGGCGGCGCTGAAGGCCTTCAGGCGGACTTGCAGGAGGGCGATTTCGGCGGGGGTGACACCGTCGATACGCGACGCCAGACCGAGGGTCGCCGGCTGCCGTTTGCAGAGTTTGCTGACGGCCTCGGCGCTCAGCCCGGGAAGATGGAAATCGAATCCCGCGGGGATTTTCCAGTTATCGAGTTTGCGCAGCGTCTGTGCCTGCATGTCCTGGTGGGCAATATAGCCGGCGTAGCGCGCTTCGATGGAGAGCTGTTCGTGGACGCGCGGATTGAATTGCGGCAGGTCGGGGTGATCGGCGTAAATGAAGTCGGGCTGCTTCATCAGCTCCCAGAGATTCTTGCCGCTGCAGCGGATGCCCTGGATGACCTGCCGGGCCTCGGCGATGTCTTTTTCGAGCTTGTTTACGCGTTGGTGCTCGCTGGCGCTGGCCAGTCCGAACTGGTAGCCGATGGCGGTGAGGCGCCGGTCGGCATTGTCCTGTCTGAGACTGAGGCGGTATTCGGCGCGGCTGGTGAAGAGCCGGTAGGGCTCGGCGATATCCTTGCTGATAAGATCGTCGATCATGACGCCGATGTAGGCCTGGTCGCGGCGCAAGGTCAGCGGGCTGCTTTGGCAGGCGACGCAGCGGGCGGCGTTGACGCCGGCGATCAGCCCCTGCGCAGCGGCTTCTTCGTAGCCGCTGGTGCCGTTGATCTGGCCGGCGAGGAAGAGATTGGGCCAGCGGCGCACGGCCAGACTGAGGTCAAGCTGATGCGGGAAGACGAAGTCATATTCGATGGCGTATGCGTAGCGGCTGATCTGGGCGTTTTCCAAGCCGGGGAGTGAGCGGACCATCAGCCACTGCACGTCCACGGGCAGACTGGTGGAAACGCCGTTGAGGTAATACTCGTCGGTGGTATCGCCTTCGGGTTCGAGGTAGACGTGGTGGCGGGGCCGGTCGGCAAAACGCACGACTTTGTCTTCGAAGGACGGGCAGTAGCGTGTGCCGATGCCATCAATGCGGCCGGAGTAGAGCGGGGAGCGGTCGAGGTTGTCGCGCACGGCTTTGGCGGTGGCGTCATTGGTATAGGTGATATAGCATGGGCGCTGTTCGAGGGACAGGGAGTCGAAAACTGGCAGGGGCGCGCTGGCTGCCGGTCGGAAGGAGAAGCGGCGGCGAGCGGGATCGGGCCCCTGCGGTGTCATGGCGCTGAAGTCGATGCTGCGGCCGAGGACGCGCACGGGCGTGCCGGTTTTCAGACGGCCCATCTCGAGCCCGAGACCGTCGTGGAGGTCCTTGGAGAAAGCCATCGCGGCGGCGTCGCCGGCGCGGCCGCCCGGCCAGGAGCTGAGGCCGTAGTGGAGTTTGCCGCCCAGGAAGGTCCCCGTGCAGATCACGGCGGCGGCGCAGGGCCAGCAGTCGCCAAATGCCGTCTTGACGCCACAGACGCGGCCGTTGGCGGTTTCCAGGCCGACGACTTCGGCTTGGTGGATGCTCAAATTGTCCTGTCGTTCGAGGACGAATTTCATGCGCTTCTGGTAGAGCATGCGGTCGCATTGCGCGCGTGGGGAGAGCGCGGCGGCGCCCTTGGTGTCGTTGAGCATGCGGAACTGAATGGATGTCGCGTCGGTGTTGACGGCCATTTCGCCGCCAAGGGCGTCGATTTCGCGCACGACCTGGCCTTTGGCGATGCCGCCGATGGCGGGGTTGCAGGACATCTGGGCGATGTGGTCGTTGTTCATCGTTAGCAGCAGCGTGCGGGCACCCAGGCGGGCGGCGGCGAGGGCGGCTTCGCAACCGGCGTGGCCGCCGCCGATGACAATGACATCAAAATGAGGCAGAGGGCTTGGCATGGATTCCTGTCAGGAGGGGGCGGAGGTGATGGCTGGGAGGCCTTGCGCCGAGTGGTTGTGCGGTACCACGCGGTATTGGCATTACGGATTCGGCCACGCTGCGGCAGGAATGACGGTGCAGCCTGCCGCGGCGTGGCCGGGTTGAAATGGACTGTGCTGCTCGGCGTCGGCGTTGGGTGCTGGCGCCTGCTGGTGTCGGCCAGCTTGGCGCCACAGCCAAGGCGGGTGCTTATGCTTTGGTGATGTTGAGGAAGCGCTGGTAGGCGCTGTTCCAGGCGTCCTTGTCTTGCGGCTGGTAGCTAACGGCGTCGGTGCTGGCGCGGATGATGTCGCGGCCCTGCTGGAGGCTGGCGATGTCGCCGGTGGCGATGGCCTGGCCGATGATATTGCCCAGCGCGGTGGCTTCGACGGGGCCGGTTAGCAGCGGCCGCTGGATGGCATTGGCCGTGAATTGGTTGAGAATGATGTTCTTGCAGCCGCCACCGACGAGGTGCAGCAGCTCGATGGGCTTGCCGCTGATGGCCTCGATTTCCTCCAGCGACTGGCGGTAACGCATGGCCAGCGACTCCAACGCGGTGCGGAGAATCTGTCCGGGCGTCTCGGGCTTGGGCTGACCAGTGGCGACGCAGTACTCGGCGATGCGTGCGGGCATGTCGCCGGGAGCGATGAAGCGCTGGTCGTTGGGGTCGATGAAGGAGCGGAATGGCGCGGCGTCAGAAGCCATGGCGTCGAGCTCATCGAAGGTGTATTTGAGGCCGCGGCGCTTCCATTCCGTGCGGCATTCTTGGATCAGCCACAGGCCCATGATATTTTTGAGGAAGCGAATTTTGCCGCCGACGCCGCCTTCGTTGGTGTAGTTGGCTTGAAGGCCCTTGTCGCTGATCAGTGGCTGGTCGAGTTCGATACCGAGGAGGCTCCAGGTGCCGCTGCTCAGGTAGGCCCAGGATTTGTCGCCAGTGGCCGGCACGGCCGCTACGGCCGACGCGGTGTCGTGGGAGCCGACAAGGATCACGGGGATGGGGCCGCATTTGAGTTCTTCCTGCAAGGCCGGCAGGAGGGTGCCCACGCGGGTGCAGGCCGGCGTGATGGCGGGGAAGAGACTGCGCTTGACGCCAAGGGCGTCAATGATGGGCCAGGCCCAGTCGCGCGTGGTGGGGTTGTAGAACTGGGAGGTCGTGGCGATGCTGTACTCGGCCGTGGCGTCACCGCAGAACAGGTAGGTCAGCGCGTTCGGCATGAAGAGCAGCTTTTCGGCAATGCCGAGGCTGCAATCGCCATCGCGGACGGACGCGGCCAGCTGGAAGACGGAGTTGAGGCTCATGAACTGAATGCCGGTCTGGCGGTAGATGTCGTCGCGGGAGATCTTGGCGAAGGCCCATGGCATGACGTCGTCGGTGCGGCTGTCGCGATAATGGCGGGGCATGCCCGCGAAGAAGCCGTTTTTGTCGATCAGGGCGTAATCGACGCCCCAGGTGTCGACGGCGATGCCGGCGAGCTCGACGCCGCTGTCCACGGCTTTTTTGAGGCCGATCTTGAGTTCATTGAAGAGGCCGAGGAAGTTCCAGAAGAGACCGCCGTTGATGGCGATGCCGCCATTTTCGAAGCGATGCAGTTCTTTCAGGGTGACTTTGCCCTGGTCGATGCTGCCGAGTATGGCGCGGCCACTGGAGGCGCCGAGATCAAAGGCCAGATAGTGCTTCATGATAAGTCTCCCTTGGGTGGACGTTTGCGGCTGGCCGGCGGGGCTCAGTCCGTGTCAACGTGGTGGAACTGCGAGGACCAATGTTGGCCGGGCTCATAATCTAAGACCAGGAACGAGCCCGTCAATGTGAGCGAGCCAGCACAGAGAACTGCCGAGCGATTGGGCAGGGCGTAAGCGAATGGGTCGTGGATGTGTCCGCAGAGGAGGACGTCCAACCGACCGGCGGTCAGATGCTCGAAAATGGCGTCGGCACCGGCGAGCGCGCGCCGTGCGCCAAGAGGCCGGCCGTCGGCGTGGCATGGCGGGAAATGGCCGATGCCGATGCGGATGGCCCCGGCGGGGCGCGGTTCGCTGAGGATGGCCGCCAGGCGCGCCTGCTCGTTGTCACTGAGGCGGCCGGAGGAGCGGAGCATGCCGACGGGTACGGCGCCTGGGATCATCACCAGCTGGGCGTCTGTGCTGGTCATGGCCAGCGGCAGGTCGGCGAGCTGCCAGCGGTGGCTGTTGAGCTCGTGGAAAGTCGCCGCCAGGGCGCGACGGCAGGCCTGGTCGCGCACATAGACGTCGTGGTTGCCCGGCATGTAGATAAAGCGATCGCCGGTGATTTCGCGAATGGGCCGGAGCCAGTCACTGGCGAGGGCGAATTCCTCCGGCGAGCCAATGCTGCTGAGGT
>JAQWBY010000077.1:0-5040 GCA_028706165.1 Lentisphaeria bacterium
CTTATTCGGCGTTTTTGCAGAGCTTGCGGACGGTGGTGTTGCTGTTGACGGCTTGGGCGGCGGCTTTGCCGGCGCCTTCGCCCATGGCCAGGCAGTCGCCGGTGACGCGGTAGGCGGCGTGGGCCGTGTAGGACCCGGAGATGCAACGGCCGGCGGTGAGGAGATTTTCGACCTTGAGCGGCACGAGCGAGCGGTAGGGAATATCGAAGCCCGGGTGGCCCCAGCAGGTCTGCTTGGCGTTGTCGGGCTCGTGGATGTCGACGCCAAAGCGGACGTTGCAGACATTGTCGTGGTGCTTCTTGCCATTTTTGACATCGTCGTCGCTGATGACGTACTCGCCGGTGATGCGGCGGGTTTCGCGGACGCCGATGACGGCGGGCAGTTCGAGCAGATAGACCTCGCCGAGGACGGGCTTGATCATCTGGAGGTATTTCATGGCGTGTTTGACCTGCAGGCGGCCATTGAAAGTCGCTTTGGTGAGCTGGTCGCCATCGCAGCCGAGGCAGTAACGCACGTGGGTCCACTGGATGAGCGCTTCGCCGGGGCGTGGCAGCTTGATGATCGCCGGATGATTGAAGGGCACGTCCGCGAGTACGCTGTCCTCTGGGGCTTCTTTGCAGATGGCGCGGTAGAAGCCGAGGGTGTCGTCGCGGGGATAGTCGTCCTTGACGCCGCCGATCTTGAACATCATGGTCATGGGCTGGAAGACGCCATTGTCGGGTCGGCCGATTTCGAAGGGGGCGCCGGCGCGGGCAGCGATATCGCCGTCGCCACTGCAGTCGATGACGACCTTGGCGAGGATGGCCTGGGTGCCGGATTTGTTGACGACCATGACGCCCTTGATGGCGTCGCCGTCCATGATGGGGTCGGTGGCGATGCTGTAGAGCAGCACATCGATATTTTCGGCGAGGACGAGTTCGTCGAGCAGGAGCGCCATTTGGGTAGGATCGAAGGAGATATTCCAGAGGCCGCCCCAGGCATTACGCTCCTGCAGGTGCGTGCGCAGTTCTTCGTTCAGGCCCTGATGGATGCGGTTATCGAAGAATGGGCTGAGGATGCCGAGGGTCCACATGCCGCCGAGTTTGCCGCCGTATTCGACGAGGGTGACTTTGGCGCCGGCACGAGCCGCGCTGATGGCCGCGCCAATGCCGGCCGGGCCGGCACCAATGACCAGCACGTCGGTTTCGTTGCGGACGGGAATTTCACTGCTGGGACGGGTGATCTTCATGATGCGAGACCCTGAAAATGCAAGATGGGGTGGATGGTTTGAAGTGGGGGAGAAGACGGCACGCAATATAGCCTGTTTTGGCGCCCGGGCGAACGCGCCGGGGGGGCATGACTTGGACCGCCGGTAATCGGTCACCCATTGATAATGGCCGGCCTCAGGGGACGCCAGGGACCGGTGGGACTGATTGGCGGCGGGGCGCTGGGGCGAGGACTCACGTCTCACGTCTCACGGCCGGGACTGTGGGGACTTTCGGGACCGTGGGGAATGACGCTTTAGACACAAGGGACTGATTGGGGACTTCCTGGACTTCGGGGACCGGTTGGGGGCAGCTCTGGGGCGAGGACTCACGTCTCACGTCTCACGACTCATGGCCGGGACTGTGGGGACTTTCGGGACCGTGGGGAATGACGCTTTAGACACAAGGGACTGATTGGGGACTTCCTGGACTTCGGGGACCGGTTGCGTGATACCCGGGTCGTCCGGCGGCGGCAGCGAGGCAGGTTATGCATCTATTCTCAATGGGTGACCGATTACGACCGCCGTGGGGGAGGGACTGACACGCACGGGGTTGAAACGCAGCGGGAGTGAAGGGGCTGTGGTGCCGCTTCACTCCCGTTGTGCTTGGCGTAATGCCGTTACGCGTGGCTGGTGGCCACGGCGCCGGAATTATTCGAGGTTGGTGCCGACGTCGCCGCCGGTGCTGGTGTAGCCGCCGTGTTTCTGCAGGTACTTCTCTGTCTCTTCCTGTTCCAAGGCGTTGACATTGACAGCGTACTTGGCGCGTTTGGCCGGATCAAGGGTGGTGGTCGATTGGCGGCCCGGCACATTGAGGTCGGGGTAGAGGATGTCTTCCGGGGAGACCTTGACGGCGGTGCTGGCGTTGCCAGCGCCGTATTTGGGCGGCTCAAAAAGATTGATGCCCATTTCGACCAGGCGTTTACGCAGCTTCTGGGCGTCGAGGGCGCGCGGGGTGACGCCTTCCTTGATGGACATCGCGGCGGCGGTGCCGGCGGCCTGCCCCATGTTGAGGCATTCGAGGACCAGGCGGTTGCCACTCTGGGCCATGAAGTCGGCGGAGAAATTGCGGCCAGCGACGAGCATGTTGTCGATTTTGAGGGTGACGAGGGCGCGGTATGGCACTTCGCGCCAGAAGCCGGGATCGACATAGCGCCTGACCATTTCGCCCTTTTCGTTGGGGCGCAGAACGTGTTTGACGTGTCCGACATCGACGGGGTGGTGTGCGTCGAAGGCGTGCATGGCGCGCATGATGGCATCGTCGAAGCGGGCGCCGTTGATGAGGTCGTCGGCGGTGAGTTTATATTCGCACATGATGCGGCGGGAGTCGCGGACGCCGAGCATGGGCGCGGTGTCGATCAGCCAGGCGCCTTCGAAGCCCGGGATGTACTTTTTGCAGAATTCCATGGTCCACTGGCACTGCTGGCGCTGTTCGATGAGCTGGCGGGTGAGGTCTTCGCCGTCGAGGCAGCGGCAATTGCGGCTGTGGGCGTAGCAGATGTAGAGTTCCTGGTGTTTGGGATCGCGGCCGGGCACGCGCACCAGCCAGTTGATGCGGCGGTCGATCATGTAGGGATATTCGCCGTTGTCGACGGCGGCCTTGATGTGATTTTCCCAGAAAGCGATGGTGTCACCCAGCGCGTTGTATTTTTCCATATCGACGTTGCCGATGTGCATGACCAGGGATGACGCCTGGTTGTAGTTGTTCATTTCCGGGAAGCCCACTTCGAAGGGCACGCCGGCATAGGCCGCGACATCGCCGTCGCCGGAGGCGTCGATGACGCGTTTGGCTTTGATGGCCTGGAAACCGCCTTTGTTGAAGATGACGGCGCCGGTGATGGTGTTGTTTTCCACGATGGCGTCGACGACCGACGTGTTGTAGAGAATTTGCACCTTTTCTTTCAGCAGCATCTGTTCGAGGACGACCTTGGTTTTTTCGACGTCGACGAAGCGGCCGGTGACGCCGTTGATGGATTTGAGGACGTGGAAGAGCTCGTAGGCGACGCCTTCGATGTAGCTGAAGGTGAGGGCGACGTAGCCCATGGTTACCAGCCCGCCCAGCGCGGACTGCTGTTCCACCAGCATGGTCTTGGCGCCATTGCGGGCGGCGCACATGGCTGCGCCGAAACCGGCATAGCCGCCACCGACGACGAGGACGTCGACTTCCTTGACTACGGGAATCTCACGGGCATTCAACATTGCTTTTTCCGACATGACATGGCCTTTCAGGTTTGTGCGGCTCAATCAGGTTTCGGCCAGCATGAGCGCGAGCCGCCGCGCGGCTGCATGCAGGCTCTTCAATACCAGAACACGATGTTGATCTTTGAAACGGAAAGTGGGCATGCAGACACCGATGGCCACCGGCGCTTCGCCGGCCGGGCGGGCGACTGGCGCCGCCAGGTAAATGACCTGGCCGCTGGCGATGACGCGGTCGGCGATGCCGTCGCTGCGGATGCGGTCCAGCGCGGCGATGAGCTGCTCGTGATCGCTGATGCCCGGCCAGTCTTCCTGGATGGGCAGGCCAATCGCGGTGATGATGCGCTCGCGCAACTCCGGCTGGGCGTGCGCCAAAAGCACTCGGCCCGTGGCGCTGCGGTAGAAGCGCGTCTGGTTGAGCAGATCATTGTCCACTTTCACCGCTTGGAGGGTGTCGCTGGCGGCGATGCGCGTATAGCGGATGCCATCAATGGTGTTGACGTTGGCCGCTTCGTCTACGTCGTGCCGTAGCTGCTCCGCAATGTCTTGGGCAAAAAGCCGCAGCCGTTCGGCATAGCGGCGTTTGCTGGTGAGGCGGAAGAGCTCCGGCCCCAAGCTGTAACTGCTGTTGTCGTTCTTGCCCAGAAAACCCACTTCGACCAGGGACTTCAAGATCAGAAACAGCGTGGACTTGTTCATGCCGGTGGCCGCCGTCAAGTCCTTCAAGCTGCAGGGCTCACGCTCGCTGACCAGCTGCAAGATGCGCGCCGTTTTTTCGATGACCAGGCCCATGGAAGACGTCCTTCTGGGGGAATGAGTGATGATGATGTACACAGTAGAGCGGTGATCGAGGGGACGCAAGGGCGTAAATGCGAAATAATCAAATAAAGTTACGATCGTTTGTAATATGCAAACATCAGAGTGGGGAGCGGGGGCGGTGGTAACAGTAGTTTTTTATCCGCAGGTGCCGCGGATTATTTTTTGAGATTGGTTGTTTGGTGTGGTCAGGTCGGTGATGTACGGGAAATAACACGAAGTCCCAGGTGTCGGCCAAACAGCGCCGCCGTCTCGGAGGAAAAAATGCCGCCGGCGAGGAAACCGTCAGGGGCCTGGCGGGTCATAAAGCGTGCTTTCCTAGGCTATACGCTTGGCTTCGTGTGGCTGTTTCCGATTTTTCGCGGACGGTTCTTCTGTCATTTATCGCGGACGGAGCGGACGGATCGGATTTCTGATCGGTCTGATCTTGTTTCTTGTTATCGCGGACGGATCGGACGGATCGGACGGATCGGATTTCTGATCGGTCTGATCTTGTTTCTTGTTATCGCGGACGGATCGGACGGATCGGACGGATCGGACGGATCCGATTTCTGATCGGTCTGATCGGTCTGATCTTGTTTCTTGTTATCGCGGACGGATCGGACGGATCGGACGGATCGGACGGATCGGACGGATCCGATTTCTGATCGGTCTGATCGGTCTGATCGGTCTGATCTTGTTTCTTGTTATCGCGGACGGATCGGACGGATCGGACGGATCCGATTTCTGATCGGTCTGATCGGTCTGATCGGTCTGATCGGTCTGATCGGTCTGATCGGTCTGAT
>JAQWBY010000077.1:5140-13567 GCA_028706165.1 Lentisphaeria bacterium
TCTGATCGGTCTGATCGGTCTGATCGGTCTGATCGGTCTGATCGGTCTGATCGGTCTGATGAAGATCAAGCCGCGAATGGCGTGATTGTTCATGATATTTGCGAGCTATTAGGAATACGCAGCTTGTTGATGCTGAGTAAAAATGCTATACTTTGCCTTTCGCAGGGTTTAGGCGAACGCGAGCGATTGACAGCGATTTTTCCCAGAAATGGGATTGCCATTGTATGACGAGACGACAGCAAGAGAAAGGCGGAGGACGCCCGGTATGAAAGATGTGAGCACCCGGCCACGGAATTTGTGTTTTGCAGTATCCTTTGTTGGCGTGGTACTGCTGATATTGGGGACCTTCATTCTGAAAACGGGCAACAGTTCGGCGATGGTGCCGACGGTAGCGGCGGCGCTGACCGTGGTGTTGCTGGGGCTGCTGGGGGCGGGGCGTTGCGCCTTTGCTTATCGCCAGGCG
Source organism: Lentisphaeria bacterium (assembly GCA_028706165.1). Taxonomy (GTDB): domain Bacteria; phylum Verrucomicrobiota; class Lentisphaeria; order Oligosphaerales; family Oligosphaeraceae; genus Oligosphaera. The sequence goes on from JAQWBY010000077.1 coordinate 5,604, forward strand.
GTGGAGGAAGCCGCTGCCGCGGCATTCAGGAAAGAGCACGGCAAAAACGAGCTGTTTGATGACGCGGACGAGACTGTTCGCATGGCGACCCGTGCGAATATGCAGTACCTGAAATACTTTGTGCCGATCTTCACCTTTGTGCTGGGGATCGGCCTGATTATTTTCAGCATTGGCGTCTGGCGACATTGGCGCGACCTGCTGGCGTTTCCGCTGGCGGTGAACCCGATGCCGCTGGCGATTTTGTCGATATGCTGTGCGATCGGCACGTTGATAGCGGGCAGTTACTTTGTGGGCGCGAGCCGCGAGGCTGGCTGTCGTTGGCTGCGGCCGGCGGGCGCGTGGCTGTTTTTCTCCTGCGTGTTGTTTTTGGGCTCGGGCGTGTCGCTGTTTCTTGAGTACTTCAAGAAGGCGGCGGCGGAGGCCGACATCGCGGTCGCGCGGGTGGCCTTGTTCATGCTGCTGGTGCTGGCGGTGGAATTGTTGTTGAGTTTTGTGATTGAGTTTTATCGTCCCCGCATGCCTGGTGAAGAAGAACGGCCCTTGCCGGAGAGTCGTCTGTTGGCCTTGTTTACGGAGCCGGGCGGGGTTGCGCGCAATGTCGCCGCGTCCTTGGATTATCAGTTTGGCTTCCAAGTCTCGGAGGTGTGGTTCTACCGTTTTCTTGAGCGCACGGTGGTGCCTTTGCTGGTAATGATGCTGGTGACTCTGTGGCTGCAGACCTGCCTGGTGGTGATCAGCACGGAGGAAAATGGCATTCACGAGCGCTTTGGCCGGGTGGTTTCTCAAGAAGCGCTCAAGCCCGGCCTGTATTTCAAGCTGCCGGCACCATTTTCGCGCATCAATCGTTTTCCGGTGGATCACGTCCAGGAGTTGTCTATCGGCTCGAATCACAAGCATGGTGACGCTCAAGGCGACGCCGCGCACGACGAGCACCAGCATGGTGAGGAAAAAAAGAAGGATGATAAGCACGGCGCCCGCGTGATTCTTTGGAGCAGTTCCCATGTCGATGAAGAAATGAGCTTTATCGTGGCGACGACGCCCGAGGATGGCGCAACCGGCGCTGGCGTTGGCCAGAGCGGGCGGGGCGCGCCGACAAGCGTGGGGCTGATAGCGGCGCACATCCCGTTGTATTTCAAAGTGAAGAACCTCTATGACTACATGTATCGCCACCGCGATCCGGGTGGCACGCTGAAGAACATCGCGACGCGGGAACTGCTGAGTTTTCTGGCTGGCGAGGATTTTTGGCATGTTCTGGGCACAAAGCGTTTTGAGGGCGGTGAGCTGCTGGAACGGCGCATTCAGGATGTCGCTAACGACCTGAATCTGGGCATTGAGGTCGTGTTTGTTGGCTTGGCTGGGCTGCATCCGCCGGTAGCGGTTGGTAGCGCCTTTGACAACGTCGTGGCGTCCCGCGAACAGCAGTACGAGCGTGAGCTGAAGGCGCTGGCGTATGCGGTGAGCCGTGAACCGCTGGCCCGCAGCGAGTCGGTCACCATGGTCGATCAGGCTCATGCTTACAAGCAGGAGCGGGTGAGCGTCTCCGAAGCCGAGGCCGAGCGCTTCGAACGGCAGCTCAAGAGCTACGACGCCTCGCCGCAGCTGTTCAAGCTGGACAGTTTTCTCAATGTCCTCAACGAGAGCGGCCGGCAGACGCGCAAGTACGTGCTGACCAACGAGCAGAGTCGCGAAGTGGTGATTCTCAATCTGGAGAAAAAACTGCGGTCGAGTCTGTTGGATTTGAATCTCGACAGCACGAAATAGGGCGTGGGCGCGCGCGCATGGCATACGACATTACAGGTAAAATTACATAACAGGTTGATAACAGCACTCTATCAGGAGGATCAAGACGATGAGCGAGCAGCAGGCGGAACGTGGAATCAAACAGCATTGGCCGGTGGCGTTATTGGCAGTGCTGGTCGTGGTTATTTTCATGGTCGCGTTGATGACTTTCCAGGTCAAAGAGACTGAATATGCGGTGATCAAGACCTTCGGCAAGGCCAAAGTGGATGCCGACGGCAAGATCGTCCAGTACGAGCCCGGCCTGCATTTTAAATGGCCTTTCGTAGACCAGGTCTGGCGCCATGACAAGCGCCTGCAATGCTACGAATTGACGGTGGGGCAGGAAGAACAGATCATCACCAAGGACGAATTCCAGATCGTGGTGTCCACCTACGTCCTCTGGCGCATTGGCGACCCCGGCTTGTTCCTGCGCCGCTTGAATTCGACGGAAGAGGCCGAGGCAACGCTGGATGCCGTGGTGCGCAACAGTCGCAACAGTATTTTGCCCCAGCATAACTTTTCCGAGCTGGTCAACACCAACGCCAAGGACAGCAAGATGGAGCAGATTGAGGCGGCCATGCTGGCGTCGGTACAGAAGAAAGCGTTAGAGGAATTCGGCATTGAGGTGACGCGAATTGGCTTCCGCAAACTCAGCTTCCCGGAAATGGTGACAACGAAGGTCTTTGACCGCATGCGGGCGGAGCGCGAGAGCAAGTCCGAACGCTTCCTGGCCGAGGGCAAGAGCGAGGCCCAGCGGATTCGTTCCGAGGCCGACCGCAAGGCCGCCGAGCTGCTGGCACAGGCCGAGGCCGAAGCCAAGCGCATTCGCGGCGAAGGCGACGAAGCGGCCGCGCGCTACTACGCGGTGTTCCAGAAGAATCCCGACCTGGCGCTGTTTTTGCGCAATCTCGAGGCATTGAAAGTCAGTCTTGGCGATCAGGACACGCTGATATTGGACACGAACACGCCGCCCTTCACGTTGTTGAAGCCCGGTGCGAGCCAACTGCCGTCCTTGAAGAAAGACTGAAGCAGCCGACGTGATGGAGAGTAGCCATGGACGATAAGATGAAACTGAACACCCCACCGGCGACGCCGCCCATTCCGGCCGCAGCGCCGGTGGATGCCCCGGCCAGTGCCGGCATGCTGGCGTTGATGCGGACCCTGCGCGTGCTGTTTATGGGTCTGCGGGCATTGATCATTGTTATTTTTGTGTATTTGGTTTTCAGCGGGATGTTCCGCGTTGACGAGCAGAACGAAGCGATGCTGTTTCGTTTTGGCAAGCTGCAGACGCGGGTGCTGGACCCCGAGCGGGGCGAGTCGCCGATTTTGACCAGTGGCCGCTGGTACTGGGCCTGGCCGTATCCCGTTGACTGGGTGAAGGAGATACCAGCGCAGCGTTCGGTGACGGTGTCGACGGAAAGCACCTTCCAGCCTTGGCTGAGTGCGAACATGCCCGAACAGCCAACGAACAACTTCTTGCGGCCGGGTGTGGATGGCTATTTGTTGTCCGGCGACACGAACATCATCCATGCCAAGTGGGATGTGAATTTCCGCGTTGTCAATGCCGAAAAGTACTATCTGGATTTTTACGACGAGGAAGAGTCTGACGTCGTGCATAACAAGGCCAAGGCAGCGCCTGGCCGGCGTAACCGCGGCACCGAGGCGACCATCCGCAACTTGTTGAACAACGCCGTGCTGGCGGAGACGGCGACTTGGTCCGTCGAGGACCTGCTGGCGACGACGCGGACGCTGCCTGACGGGCAGATTGAAAGCCTGAAGGACAAGGTCGAAGAACGCTTGGTCAAGTTGCTGGCGGAAGTCGGTTTGGGGGTGCAGGTGCAGTCGTTGAACCTGGTGGAACTGCAGACGCCGCAAGCGACCAGCGAGGCCTTCCGGCGGGTGAACGAGGCGTCGGAGACTGGCCGGGCCGAGATGCTCAAGGCGCGGACCTACGCGGAAAATGTCGTCCTCGCGGCGCAGGGGCAAGCCTATCGGATTGTTGACGAAGCCCGCAGCTATCGAACCAGCAATGTCGAGCGGGTGAAGGCCGACAGTTCGTACTTCGAGACCGTGCTGGCGGAATATCAGCGGAATCCCGAGACCATGCTGACGGCGCTGTATACGGACGCGGTTAGCGAGGTGCTGGGAAAAGTGAAGAACAAGTACGTGCTGCATACTCTTCCCGGAGGCTACCAGGAGCTGCGCTTGCAGATCGGCGCGGTGCCTATGAAAGACGGCGACGCCGCCACGGCGACGGGCGAGGAATAAACGCAAGGGCCGGACAACGGGCCGCGATGACAGGGCCATAGTGATAACAGCAAGGGCAGATAGCAATGGTTGATACTGTAAAAGCTGAAGACGCGGCGAAGAAAGCTGAAGAGACGGCGAAGAAGTCCGATAGTAAAGCCGGGCGCGCTGAGATGACCCGCTTGGGCATTGCCTTGCTCGGCGGCATACTGGTGCTCAATTCCTACTTGTCGAAGCTGCTGTTCAGCTCGGCGGTGGATGTGAACGCCCGCGATCTGAGCGCGTTTATCGGCGCTTTGATGCTCAGCCTGCCGATCTTTTGGGAAGCCGCGCGGGACCTGATTCGCGGCAAGGTGCACATGAACGAGCTGGTGGCTCTGGCGCTGGTGGCGGCATTTGCCAGCGGCGATTACCGGACGGCCGGCGCCGTGGCTTTCTTTATGCTGATCACCATCACCATTGAGAAACGTACGGCCATCGGCGCCGAAGCGGCCATCGAGGCCGTGGTGCGGCTGACGCCGCGGACGGCGCGGCGCCTCAAAGACGGCAAGGAAGAAGTGATTGATGCGTTGAATGACCTGCGCACTGACGATGTCTGTCGCGTGCGTCCCGGCGAGAACTTTCCTGCCGATGGTTTGATTTTGAGTGGCGTCAGCACGGTGAATCAGGCGACGATCACCGGCGAGTCGCTGCCGGCGGACAAGAATCCCGGCTCGGAGGTCTTTGCTGGCACGCAGAATCTGACGGGCCTGGTGGACTTCCGGGTAACGCGCATTGGTCGCGATACGACGCTGGGCAAGGTCCGCAACCTGATTGCGGATGCCGAGCGGTCGAAACTGCCGATTATGCGGGCCATTGACAACTACGTGGGCTACTACACGCCAACGATTTTGATGATTGCGGGTTTGGCGTGGTTCATAACTGAGAAGATCGACCGGGTGATCGCGGTGCTGGTCATGGCAGTGCCGGCGGCGCTGGTGATTGCGACGCCATCGGCGGTGATCGCGGCCATTGCGGCGGCATCGCGCCTGGGCATTCTGATCAAGGACGTGTCGTACATTGAGTTGGCGGCGCGGATCAAGGCGGTGATTTTTGACAAGACGGGTACGCTGACCGAGGGCAAGCTCGAAGTCGCGCGGCTGCAACCGCTGGATGGCGTGGAGCTGGCCGACTTGCTGCTGGTGGCGACGACCGTCGAGCATCACAGTAACCACCCGGCCGCCGAAGCGATGCGCAAGCTGGCCAAGGAAGCCGGCATTGCCTGGCAGGACCCCGAGCATTATCAGGAAGTAGCCGGCAAAGGTGTGCAGGCGACCTTCAATGGGCAAAAGTGCCTGGTGGGTCGCGCGTCCTGGCTGCGTGAGGAGGACATTGACACCGCCGCCATGGACAAGACGCTGCGTGAGGCCGAGGAAGAAGGCCTGAGCGTGGTGTCGGTGGCTCGCGACGGTCGTTGCATGGGCTGGATCGGCCTGCGTGACGCGATCCGGCCGGTCAGCGCCGAGGCGATTGCGATGCTCAAAGAGTTGGGCGTCACTCAGTGCTGTATGGTTACGGGCGACAACGATCGCGTGGCCCAGGCCGTCGCCGGGCAGATCGGCATTACCGAAGTGCGTTCCAGCTGCCTGCCGGAAGAAAAGGAACAGTACGTCCGCAAGCTCAAGCAAAGCGGTGTGAATGTGGCGGTGGTCGGTGACGGCGTCAACGACGCGCCCGCCTTGGCTGCTGGCGACCTGGGTATCGCCATGGGCGCTTTCGGCAGCGACATTGCGGTGCAGAGCGCGTCGGTGGCTTTGATGAACAACGACTTGCGGCGCATACCCTTCTTGATTGGCCTGGCGCGCAAGACGCGCATGCTGATGAACCAGAATCTGGCCATTGGTTTGGGCTTCATTGTTGTCGGTGTATATTTTGCCACCCTCGGTCACGTCACGCCAGTCGGCGCGGCGTTGCTGCATAGTGTGAGTTCGCTGTTTGTGATCTTCAACAGCGCGCGGCTGGTTCGTTCTGGCGAAGCCATGGACCAGCAGGAAACAACGAAAGGCTGAGGCGCTGCAGGCGCCCTTGCTGCGAGGACTACAACAGCTTGATGGTATGATTTCAGGAGTATATGCCCCATGGCGAATAAGCAAACGGACAATATCGTCGTCGAAGCGGTCGGCCTGACCAAAGTCTTCAAGGATTTCTGGAACCGGCCGAAGGCGCGGGCCGTGAACGGCATTGATTTCACCATCAAGCAAGGGCAGGTATTCGGGCTACTGGGGCCGAATGGGTCGGGCAAGTCCACCACCGTCAAGATGATTCTGGGGCTGCTTTATCCGACGCGCGGCGTGCTCAAGGTGTTCGGCGAGGAGCCGCGCAATGTCGACATGAAGAGCCGCATCGGCTATTTGCCGGAAGAGACCTACTTGTATCGCTACCTGACGGCGATGGAGACCCTTGACTTCTTCGGCGCGCTCTTTGGCCTGAGCGAAGAGATGCGGCGCGAGCGCGGTGAACAGCTGCTGAACATGGTTGGTTTGGCCCACGCCTTCAATCGGCCGGTGGGCGAATTCTCCAAGGGCATGGCGCGGCGCATTGGTTTGGCGCAGGCCCTGGTAAACGACCCCGACTTGGTGATTCTCGACGAGCCGACCAGCGGTCTGGACCCCATCGGCTGCCGCGAAGTCAAGGACGTGATTCGGCTTTTGGCCAGCCGTGGCAAGACGATCATTCTCTGCAGCCACTTGCTGGCCGATGTGCAGGACGTCTGCGACGATGTGCTGGTGCTCTACGGTGGCAAGGTCCGTGCGTCGGGGCCGCTCAAGAGCATCCTGAGTGAAGAAGACAAGACCCGCATGGTCTGCCCGTCCCTGAACGACAATATCGTGGCGGAACTGAAACAGTGGCTGGCCGCCAAGGGCGTGAAGAGCGATGACGCCGAGCTTAAAATCGACCACCCGATACGCAATCTGGAAGACTTCTTCCTGGAAGTCGTGCGGCAGGCGCGCGAGCAGAGCGTCGATACGGCTGGCGCCCAGGCCGGCGGTGAGATTCCGGACTACCTGGCCGACAAGGGCACGGCCGTGCTCAATGCCCTCCGGCGTTCCGAAATGGCCCAGAAGGCCATGACGGACCAGGAGCCCGCGCAAGCCGCCGAGCCCGCTATCGATGTGAGCAAGCTCGAAAAACTCGGCGGCACGGCGCCGGCACCGACACCGGCGGAAAAAGCCGCGGACGAAGCCAGGGCCGCCGCCGCCGAAAAAGACGCCCAGGCTGAGAAGGCCAACGAGAAGCTGGCAAACCTGCTGGGCAAAAAATAACATCATCTCGCCGCCAGCGCGGCGAGGGCAAAGAATGACGACTACGCGTGCCAGTGGGAGCGTTGAGCTGCCGCTGGCTGCGCTGTATAAGGGGCAGGCATGAGTGCAGAATCAGCAGTAAAAAAAGAGATGCCGGCGGATGCTGGCGCGGATAATGGACACGGGTATGGCACTGCTGCGAATGGCACTGCTGCGAATGGTACTGCTGCGGACGGCACTGCTGCGAATGGCACTGCTGCGAATGGCACTGCTGCGAATGGCACTGCTGCGAATGGCACTGCTGCGGGCCACGCGGTCGGTTGTGCGGGGCAGAGCGCGCCCGACGCCAGTTGTTCTTGTGCTACGGCTGGCTCAAACTGTCCTCTGTGCCGTTGTCTCGGCTGGTTTGCGGGCATGTGGCGGGTGCTGCTGGCGTATTTGCTTGGTGTGGGCCTGCTGGCCCTGCTGATGACAATCATGCGACGACTGCAGGAATAGGCGGCTGGACGCATGTTTGCCACAGGCGCTTGTAATTCCAATTAAAAATCAAATTGCACTAATCATCCAAGGCCAGCAAAACATTTGGGACACTTTATTGACCATTGTCAATGTTCCCTGTGCCAGCTTGCCCAGTTCGTGTTCAACTTTTTCCACCAC
>JAQWBY010000078.1 GCA_028706165.1 Lentisphaeria bacterium
CGAGTTCACGACCATTGTGGCCACACCGTCCTGGGTGTTATCGGCAAAGACCGGTTTGGCGCTGGCGTTTTTACTCGTGATGGTCGGCTTTCCGTCAAGCACGGCGGTGGCTGCCGGGACCGTTCTTGATGGCCTGCGGCCAAATCCGGCGTTGACCGTGTATTATGTGAATCAGGAGCCTGACGCCGTCGGACGTATCCGTATCCAGAGCAATCGCGATCGGCTGGGGGATCGTTTGCTGATACGGATGTTTGATCCCGACGAAAAACTGCTGCTCTGGCAGTACATCGAGCCGGACAGAGTGCTTTACGGCGAGGGCATGGGCGCAGACGACATGAAAGATCGGTTTACGTCGATCACGTCGCAACATCACCCGGATGGCCTTCTTTTGGACATGCCCTTGGCGTTTTCCCGGAAAGGTATTTATCAGCTACGGGTTACCGCTGGAAAGTCCAACTCAGAGGTGCATATCGAACTTCCGGGTAATGATTACGGCATATCCTTTCAGAATGGCTATTACAGTGCATGGCGGCAGCAGCCGGAACGCTTCTATGTGTACATCCCTCCTCATGCTGAAGAGTTGGTGGTCAAAAATGGCACTCTTGAAATAAATGGTCAAGAAGTGCCGAACAAGCTGGCCATTTCTGCCGCCGACCATAGAAAAATCTGGCAGGTGAAGTTGCCAGCCGGCAGTAAGCGCATGCTTCTCTATGGTTTTCCGGTGATATTGTGCAATTCCGCCATCGCCGCTGGAGAGATAAAAGCTTCGGTGATTGAAGCCGCCGACGGCACGGTTTTCAGTTGGCAGTTTCAGGAGGACATCCACAATCTGCTCAAGGAGATACTACAAGAAGAGTATATCGGCAAAACCGCAGACCTGGTCGCCGATTGGCGCACAGTCAAAGACGCGCTTACGGGCGATCCGGTACGTGAAGCAATTTTGTTCACGTCATTTGATGCGTTGATGCCCGCGATCAACCCCCTGCTCAGAAGTCAAAATCTCGACCCGCAATCGCATTGGAGCGGTTCCCTGTGCGGGTGGCAGGAAAGACTGGCCACGGCGGCCCCCGGTAATCGTTGGGATCGCCTGCGTAATATCCCTGGCGTGTCAGGCGGCGTGACCCCGATGAACTGTGCTGGTGGCGCTGAGAAACTAGCGCTCGCCGCCACTCTTGACTTTCCGGGCAACCCGTTTTTCAATAAGAAAGAACTGCTTTTCCGTGCTGCTGCCTCGGCGTTGCGTGATCTCACTGCCTTGGGTGAAGATGAAGTATGGCGCGGAACTGTCCATGGCGACGGGGCGGGCGAAGACCCATATCCCGGTTATATGGCCTTTGTACTGGGACAGCAGACGATGCCGGTATTCGCTCTGGTTGCCCCGCAGATGCCGGAAAACATTCGCAAGCTGTGGACCGATGCCTTGCGTCATATCATCGACCGTGCCTATCCCGATGAACTGGTTTCCTGCCGTAATCAGTCTTCGCATTACCTGGTGGCGTTTCAGGCGTTCGCCATTGGTTCAGGTGAACCGCGTTACGCCACGTTGGCAAGGCATTACGCACGAAGGTTCACTGAAGGAACTCATCCGGCGGGCTTTCAGGTGGAGCAAATGGGACCGGATGCGAGCTATTCCGGTATGAGTAACTGGCACATGGCGGTCTATTACCGCATGAGTGGCGACAATGACTTCCTGGAAACTATCCGTCGTGGCTATACCTTCTTCAACCACACCGTGGCGCCCGAACCGACGGGCGGAGTTATTGGCAGCAACAACTTCAGCCATCGTACCCGCGACAGTTTTAACAATGAACAATGGAATGGCGCCAGAGGGATCCTTGACGATGTCTTACCCGAGGTCGGAGTATGGGCAAGGCCACGCCAAGGACCTGATGCAGCCCGCGCCAGCATAGCTAAAATCATCGACAACATGCCGGATACAGTCGACCTGGCAAACAACAAAAACGTGTTCCGCTATGGTATTTCTTCAGTCCGTTACGAGTATTTCACCTACACGCCGACAGTCGGCGAGTGGCCGGCGCTGGCGAAAACAACCTTCATCAGAAACCTCGGCAATGAATTGGTGGCGGTGAAACGTCCTGGCTACTATGCGGCGGTATACGTTGGCAAACCCGCGCCGGTGGCGCATTACATCAGAAACAAAGAGAATTTTCGCGATGAAGCGGCTGATCGCAACAGCCCCAGGCACGTCACGCCATTTCTCGGTGGTGGACTTTCCTTGCTTTCTTCGCCGGATTACGGCGCGTTGGTAGTCGGCTCCAACTGGTCGCCACTGTGCCACAACGGACTGCTTGCCTATGACCACGGCCGGCGCTATTGGGAGGATTACTTTTCCACGTCGTTCAAGCTGGATGAGCAATCAGGCATCCTGAGCGTAGCGGGAAAACTGGAAAACATCCCGGTGACCTATACCCGCGTCTACACTTTTGCCGATGACGCATTGCATATAAAGGTGGAATTACAGGCGGAACAAGAGCTTCAGCTTGATCGTCTAGTGGAGATTATCCCGCTGGCGCAAGGCGAAGCCAAAGCCAATGGTTTTCGTATGGAGAAAGCCCAGGGTCTGGTGAAGGTCCGCAATCGCGCGGGCAAGGGATTTGATCTTGATCTGCCAGCCGATATGCCGCTGGCTGATAAGCAAGGAAAACTTCAGGTCAGATCGTTGCGTATCGACCGGCTCGAGCTGGAATTGCCCGGCAGCTTAGCCCGTGGACAAAACGTGTCATTTTCCTATACTATCCGTCCGGCGTCTGAGTAATCCGCCAACGCAATTTGCTCTGGCGCCCGAGGGCTGTGGTGCCTCTACGAGGCACGGCCCCGGGGTGGCAGCCACCCCTGGCTGAAGCCCATAAGCGTTAAGCAGTTCATTTTTTTCGATTTCCAATCCAAAGTTCCCCTTTTCAAAGCAACAAATACGGCCTAGAATATCTTTCCCGTAATTGGTCAGCCATTGCTCCCAAGCTTTCTTGCGGCCTTTGGTTTTCAGCGCCAAAGGCGCGGCCTAAGAAAGCCCAGGGCAAGCGCCCGCAGGGCGCGTCGCCCTGGGTAAGAGTCCTATCCGAAAGGAGCCCTGTAGGGGCGACCTAAATAAACACCGTGCAGGGCGCAGGTACAGCAAAGGGAAGACATATCGTTCCATTGCCTCTTTGGCCCCAGTCAGCTTCGCCGACTGGGGCCAAAGAGGCCGAGGAACACGGACCATTATGACGCGCTACCCAGGGCGACGCTCCGCCTTCGGCGTCGCTTGCCCTGGGCTATCATAGATCGCGCTTTCAGCGCTCAAATACCACCGGGACGAAGGTTATGCGGCAGGACGGTCAAAAAGGCTGCAGGGATAACAGATATCAATGACTGACCGATGATCTTTCCCCTCCTAAAATTCTGAATTTTGGGTCGCGAAGTTGAGATTGCTTGAAACAACTTAACGCTTATGGGCTGGAGTCTATGGGGTTAAGCATAATTATGCGCCTACGGCGCAAAAAAAGCCGCTGGCAGTCGGGGGCCGTTGTATTATGTAGGCGACCGGCGGTCGCCCCTGGTCGGGGGCCGTTGTATTTTGTAGCGGTCGTCCCTTGCCGTATTGGGCGTTGCGTGGCCACATCTCCATCCAGCGTTTATGCTCAGAGCGTTTTGCCGGTGATGAAGTAGTAGATGGTGCCGACGACCATGGGTACGAATTGCGCGGCGAGGGTGCCGGCGATGAGGCCGATCATCATGGGTTTGCAGCGCTGGTACATTTTGCCGCCGCCGTATTTGGTGATCAGGAATTTGAGCAGGAAGCCGAGTCCGAAGGAGAAGGACATGCGCATGCCTTGATGGCCGCCGAAGAAAACAAAGATGACGGGGTGCAATGGCCACCACGGATATTTGAGGCGTCCGAAAGCAACGGCGAAGGTAATGAGGGCGGTGACGACGAAGGCGGCGAGGTGTTTGGGGCTTGGCGACATGGCGGCGAGGTGTTCGAAGCCCGTGCGGTTGGCGGCGATTTCTTCCAAACCCTGGGCTTTGAGTTTGATGACGGCTTCGACGGCGTTCGCGAAGGGGTAGATGGATGACGAGCGTGGCCAGCCATAGAGTTGGGCGCCGCGGTCGTACTGCCAGTAAATGGTCGATGGCACGGAGATGACGATGGCCATGACCATGACGACTAGTCCCCATTTGACGGTTTTATTGAGCTGGATTTGGTGGCCTTCGGCGAGTTTCATGGCTTGGTTGAAGAAAGGCATGACACACCAGCCAGGCGCGGCCAGGAGCACGGTGGAGACTAGGAACATAATGACCAGATTCTGGGGGCCGAGGGCGCCGGCGCCGAGGAAGCCCCAGAGGATGACGCAGGGGTACACGTAGGTGCCGATTTCGAAGGCGCCGGTCTCGGCGAGCACGCGGCTGACGACGGCGAAGACCATGATGGCGATGAAGGTGTAAATGACGCCGATGGACCAATGCAGGCCGACGAGATGCAGCTGGAGGATGAAGAGGATGGTGCCTGCCAGGAAGAGCCGCATGCCGACGATGGCGAAGCCGGGTATGTCCTCATGGCTGCGGCCGCCGACGCTGCGCTTGAGGGTGTTCCAGTAGAACTGCCGGCCGGTGTAGAGGATGATCATGAGAATGGCGAAGTAGCCGCCGGCAAAGATGAAGGGCTCCAGCGCCATGGACATCATTTTGCTGGAGCGCACTTCGATGCCGTAGGTGGCGAAGACGCCGGCGATGAAGCAGTACAGCCAGGGCCCGAACCACATGGACAGGGACGCCTCCGAGGGCAGGAAATAGGCCAAGCCGATGACGGTCATGATCAGCTGTGGTGAGAAGAGCATACCGCCCTTGCCGTGGATGATGGTTGGGAAGAGCTTGATGGCGGGGGTGAAGTTAAGCCAGAATTTGACCGGTATGAGCTCGTTGGGGAACCACCTGCACATGTAGTTATTGAAGAGCAGGAGGAAGGATAAAAGGAAGCCAATGAGGAAGAGGCGGTTGCGGAAGATGGTTGAGATGCGGCCTTGGGCGTCGGGCAGCAGCGACGAGGCGAACTGGACAATGGGGTAGGGCAGTTGTTCGTGGTCGCACCACTGGCGGTGGAAGACGGCGGCCAGGCCGACGACGGCGACGAGGAAGCAGAGGACCATGGGGCCCCAGAAGAGGAAGGTGCGGGTCCAGACGTCCCAGGGGATATCACGGAAGAAATTGATATGGACATCGCCTTCGCCGAGTCCGGTGACGAAGCCGTTGAGGCCGACGTCGCCATTGGGGCCGGAGACATCGCAGAGCATCTGTTTGGGGGCGAGGTTGACGATGTCGTGGCTGCGCCAGCTGGGTGTGGTGCGCAGGTCGTGGTGGGGGAACATGACGGTCGGCGAGAACATCTGGCCCAGGCTCCAGCCGGGAATGCCGCAGGCGATGAGGAAGAGCGCGAGGACGGCGGCGACTTCGCGGCCGTTGAGGGCCAGGCTCGTGCGCAGGCGGCGCAGCAGCGGGTTGATGAGCAGCACGTAGGCGACCAGGCCGCCGTAGGCAACCGTTGGCAGCAGGGAGGATATCATCGCCCCGGGGCGGATGACGGCGTCATTGAAGTAGCACCATGCGCTCATGATGGCGGCGCTGACGATGCCGATGATCAGGCTGCGGACTGACAAGGTGACCCCCTTTTGTCCATTTTTCTGAACGGGTGTTGGCTGGCTGGCTGGCGGGCGGGCTGGGTCGTGGTGAAAAGCCGTGGGTGTGAAAATTGGCGCCGCGGCGTTTGGGGCGCGCGCTGTGGTTTATTCCTGATAAAAGGCATTGAGCATCATGAGCATGGCGTGGACCTGGTGCTGAACGATATCAATGCGGACGACGCTGGAATCTCGGGAGCTGGTGATGCCGCCGAAGGCTTTTGGCGGCACGCGGTCGAGGGTGGACAGGTACGGGTTGTGTTTCATCAGTGGTCCGCCGTACTGCCAGCTGATGAGATTGGCCATGATGTTCTCGCAGTTGCGGCGGATGCTGGTCATGGCGCTTTGGTCGTTGAGGGCTTTGGCGCAGTGCCAGGCGGCGACGAGGCCTTCGATGGCGTAGCTGGTATTACCCTGGCGCGACGCGAGCTGGTTCTCGTGGAGGAGCCACCAGGACAGGGCGATGGCGCTGTGGCGGGCGAGGTCGGCGTGGGGTTCCCAGCCGGCCTGCTGGTATTCGTTGAAGGCCATGCAGCCCCACTGGTAGAAGCCCTTGCTCAGCTCGCGGTCGCCGCCGGGTTGCCAGCAGTCGAGCGTGTAGCGCTTGATGAGCTTGGGTAGGGCGTCGTTGATGCGGGGGATGAGCTCGGTCTTGCCCAGATAACGCGCGGCCTTGCAGTAGGCTAGGAGGCACTCGCCGTCATAGTAGGCGCTGGCGACGGGCTCGCGGTAGCCGGAAGGGACGTCGTAGACACGCGCCCAGGAACCGTCGGCCATCTCCATGCTGCGCAAGTAGTGCAGGTGGATGTCCAGTTGCAGACGGAAACGTTTGAGGACGTCTTCCGGGAGAAATTTTTCTTGACCGTAAATGAAGTCGATGATACTGAGGCAGTATAGTGCGACCATCCCGGTTGAGATGGTTTCGTTCTCGCCGTATACGGTAGCGGCTTCGCCGCTGGGGAGTGCTCGGGTTTGTTTGGCGAAGAAGTCGAGACCGAGGATGACTGCTCGTCGGGTTGGTTCATTGAAGCGGTCGCGATTGAGGCAAGCCAGTCCCCACAGTGCGCCGGCTTGGCGGACGGCGTTGTCGTCTTCGAAGACATCGCCGGTGCTGATATCGAGAGCGTAGGTGAAGTTCCCCTCGGACTTTTGCTGATTGAGGTAGTAAGTTCTGGCGGCCTCGATGCTCTGGGTGATGATTTGTTTTGAGATTGGCGGTGGCTTCTGGAGGTCCAGCCAGGTTTGTTCGTTGCAGAATGGGCGGAGCTGTTCGCTGAGGCTGGTGTTGGTTGTTGCCTGGTCATTGGCGTCGGCATTGCTGGCCAGGGTGACGGCCATGGCCAGTACGGCGATTATTTTGCGCATCGTAGTCTCCGGTTCTGTGCCGCGAGGCGGATGAACGGTTTGATTTTGAGTTGGAAGCGGGCGGTAGCGGCGAGGACCTGCTCGGCGTGTTGGGGGGCGGGTTGCCGCGGGCTGTACCAGGTTTGGGCGGCAGCGGCAGCGACGGTCAAGTAGTCTTCGCTGAGATTATCGGCGTACTGGCTGATAAAGTCCGCGCGTTCGATGAGATCGACGGTGGGGGGGTAGGGGAACTGCGCCAGCGCCAGCTGGCGGCAGAGGAGTTCCTGGCAGGAACTGATGAGCATGGCCGGCGGTAGGGGCTGCTTCTGGAGGCGTCGCCACAGGCGGTAGCAGCTGAAGATGTGCCAGCAGCGTTGGAGCTGCCGGCGGATGTTGCGGCGGGACGACCACAGCCAGTGCAGCAGCGTCAGCGCGAAGGCGATGAGGAAGTAGTCCGTGAGGGTGAGCTGTTTGCATTTGGCGAGAATGCCCTGGAGTGCCACGAGCAGGCGTTCCCAGCCACGGCGGACGCTCTCCTTGAGCCGTCCCAGCTGGTCTTTGGTCATGGCGGCGATCTTGGCCTTGAGCAAGGCCATGGCGGCGGCGGCGATCTGTCGCGCGTCAGGCTCGACCGTGTTGTTTTCCATGGCGGCCTTGGTGTAAATGGACTCGTAAAGCTGGTCGGCCTTTTGTGCAGAGGCGGATTTGGTTGCGCTGCCGCCGCTGTCCTGCTGGCTGCTGTTCTGGGCGCGTTTGGGCGGTTCGGGTGGGCGGAAGCTCAGTTCGGGGGGGATGGCGCCCCATTCTTCGCCGAAGGGGTCCAGCAGTGGCTTGAGGAGGCTCATGGTATTTTCCATCCGCAGTTCGCCCGGGGGGACGCCGTCGTAGGTCAGCCAGCCGTATGGTTCGATGAAGATCTGTGCCCAGGCGTGGGCGTGGTATTCATAGACTTCGAAGTAATTGGAGAGCAGGTTGTACTTGCCGGGCGAGAAGCCGGTGACGAGGCGGGCGTGCAGGCCGGCGAGGCGGGCGAGGACCACCAGCGCCTGTGCGAAATGCTGGCAGTAGCCCTCGCGGCTTTCGAAGAGAAAGAAGTCGACGATTTCGTGATCTGGCGGTATGGGTGCCGGCTCGAGGGTGTAGCGGAAGTTATTGCGCAGATAATCGCGGAGGGTGTTGGCCTTGTCCATGGGGGTGACGGCGTTTTCGGTGAGGTCGAGGGCGAGCTGGCGCAGGCGGTCGGACACGAGACGTCGCGGCAAGGCGCGGTAGTTCCAGCCGAAGTTATGGGCGGGTTCCAGCCATGGGCGCGGGTCGGGGCGCAGGTCTGGCAGCGGTACGTAGGACTGCACGCGGTAGTGCCAGGGCGGCGCCATGACGTTTTTGCTCTTGAGCACGAGGCTGACGGCGTCCGGCCGATGCAGCATGGCAGCGATGGGGTTGCTGGCGCTGTTGATGGACTGGTCGCGGTACGCGGCCTGTTGCAGGCGGTGTGCGTAGGGCAGGCGCAGCGAAACGGGTTTTTCGATGGCGATGGACTGGACGACTTCGGCGCTTTGCCGCGGTTCGTACTTGTCAGCGCCACTGTTGCCTCTGAGGAGGATGCGCGACTGGGTCCATTTTTCGCCGTTGTAGGTGTCGTAGATCTGCATGACCCAGTAGAGTTTGGCGGGTGTGTAAGCGCGGAAGACCAGGTCGCTGCCGATGGTCGCGCCCTTGCCGTTGCCGTCGCGGGCGTCGAAGGAACGCAGGTCGCTGTTTTTGAGTTCGGCGAGGGACTTCTTTTCGGTGGGGACGGGTTTTTTGGTGCCATCGACTTCTTCCTTGGCCTTTGGGCTGTCGCTGAGCATGTGGCGGATGGGTGCCGACCAGCGTCCCCACAATTCCGGGAAGAGCAGGTCCTGTTCGGAATGGAAAGATACCGGAATGATGCCACGGCTGCGGATGCGTTTGTTCTGGGGGATCTGGGTAAGGAAGATGAAGGCGAGCAGGAAGACAAAGATGAAATGGCCGAAACGATAGAACCAGTTGCCGATGTGGTTTGGCATGTGCGGGATGTGGTGTTTGTTGCCCAGGTGAGTGAGCATGAGCGTGCGGGTCTGATAAAGGATGAGAATGGCCATGCCGATGGTGGCCAGGAAGCTCGGCAGGAAGATCGGCCGACCGGGGGTGAGGCCGCCGTAGCCCGCCATGACAATGCAGATGAGCGCCATCAGCGAGTGTTCCTGGAGGACGCCGCCAAGGAACAGCGCCGCAGTGATGATAGCGCCGGTTTCGACGAGGGCGATGTCCGCCGTGGTCTGGGGCAGGCGGAAGTAAATCCAAGCGAAAGCGAGGGCGCCAATGATCAGCTGGCAGACTTGGCGCAACCAGCCGGGGAACCAGCGGAAGGGGATGCGCGAGAGCAGCAGCAGGGGCAGGCCGGCGGCAAGTATGGCCACGGTGAGCTTGACGTGGCCTTTCTGCCACAGGCCGCAGGTCATGCCGACTAAGAACATGGCCAGGTAACTGATTTGCAGAAACCAGGTTAATTCATGTTGCTTGTTGTCCATAGTGCGCTGCTTTATGCGTTAATTCGAGCTGCTGAAGGCTTGTTTGATGCCCAAGGCCGGCTGGAGAAAGGTGGGCGTGAGAATGCTGCCGGGGGCCGTCGCTGCGGCGTTGCTGTCGGCGGCGGCGGCGCGGCGCGATGTCTTGGGCTGTTTGCTTTCGGCGGGCTCGAAGTCTTTTTTGCGGGCGGTGAACCAGCGCAGGTCCATGCCCTGTTCCTGGAGGCTTTCGAGGGTGCTGCGCAGGGGCAGGTTGTCGCTGAGGCTGAGGGCGAAGATGACAGTGTTGCGGGGCAGGGCGCGGGCCCATTCGTCGATAATGTGCTGGACTTGCTGTTTGCCGGGTTGGAGAGTGGCCAAATCGTACATGACCTCAGCCTTGACTTC
The DNA here is from genome assembly GCA_028706165.1 of Lentisphaeria bacterium. GTDB lineage: Bacteria > Verrucomicrobiota > Lentisphaeria > Oligosphaerales > Oligosphaeraceae > Oligosphaera. The sequence continues at coordinate 9,950 of JAQWBY010000078.1, forward strand.
GGCGGCGAGTTTGGGTGTGACGAGGATCGGCTTGCTGCCGCCGGCGGCGAACGCGAAAGTGCAGTAGAGGTCGGAGCAGTAATGGCAGATGCTGGCGGCCGCGCGGATAAGGTATTCGAGGTTCGACCAGTCGCCGCCGCTGACGGCAAGTTCCTGCGCGTCGAGAATGACGGCGACGGACATGACGGCGTTCCGTTCGAATTCCTTGACCATGAACTTGCCGTAGCGGGCGCTGCTGCGCCAGTGGATGTAGCGCATGCCATCGGTGTGGGTGTATTCGCGGACGCCGTAGAAGTCCTGGCTGTTGCCGGCGGCGCTGAGGGGGGTGCCAGTGGCGGTGTGGATGGCTTCGTTCTGGTGCAATAGCAGGTCCTGCAGCTGCTCGCTGGGGGGGTAAACGACCAGCGCCGCCGGGAGTTTGACGCGCCGCTCGCGGTAGAAGAGGCCGGCGGGATCGCCGCCACGGAGGATGATGTGGTTCAGCTTGAATTCGCCACGCTTTATCGCCAGGACTTTGCGGTCGAAAATACGACTGCTCTTCCCCGCCATGGGCGGCAGGACGGCGTAGTGGCTCTTGTCGTTGGTGAAGGGCAGATTTTCGATGACAACGAGGGGCTGGCGGCGGCGCCAGCGGCTGTTTTCGATCTGCAGGGGCAATGAGAGCATCTGGCCGACGCAGGCGTCGCTGGCTGGCGCGCGGCTGATGCGGAGGCCATGGAGGGAGAAGAGCGCACAACAGAAGCTGACCAGAGCCAGCGCCAGGGCCGCCCAAGCGAATAGGAGGGCGAAGAGCGTGTGGTTGATCATGGCAACCAGCAGCCAGATCACACCACTAATGCCGATCGCCCAGCCGCGCGGGGTTGGCCATATCATGTGCAGCACAGTGAATTCTCCTTAGGGGCCTGAAGGGGTGCCGGGGGCCGGCTTTGGGCGGCGGCGATGGTGCGCCGGGGCGTGGCCGTTGCCGGCGGCGGAGTTCAGGCATCGACGTCGTGTTGCAGGCCCCGGGCATTTTCCCAGCGGGCTAGCGGCAGATTTTCGAGGATGGCTTCCAGTACGTGGGTAGCCGAGGGCCATTCCGCGCGAGCCTGGAGTTTGAGTGGCAGGCGGTGGGCGAGGACGGCGGCGGCCAGTTCGCGGACATCGCGTGGGAGGACGTGGTCGCGGCCGTTGATGGCGGCGAGGGTCTGGCTGGCTCGCATCAGCGCCAGGGACGCGCGGGGGCTGCAGCCGTAGCTGAAGGCCGGGTGTTTGCGGGTTTCGTCAACGATGGTGACGATGTAGTCGCGGACGGGTTCGGAGACGAATACCGAGCGGATGAGTGCCTGGCAGTGCAGGATGTCCGACCCTTCCGCGACATGGGAGATGGTATTGAGGGGATTGATTTCGGCCTGGCTGGCGAGGATGTCCTTTTCGATGCCGGTTTCGGGGTAGCCCATTTGCAGGCGCATGATGAAGCGGTCGAGCTGGGCTTCGGGCAGCGGGTAGGTGCCATGGAAGTCCACGGGGTTCTGGGTGGCGATGACGAAGAAAGGCTTGCGCAGGATATGGGCGCTGCCATCGACGGTGACCATGGACTCGGCCATGCATTCGAGCAGGCTGGACTGCACCCGGGGCGTGCCGCGGTTGATTTCGTCGGCCAGAACGACGTTGGAAAAGATTGGGCCGGGCATGAAGACGAAGCGGCGGGCGCTTTCGTCGTAGACGCTGACGCCGGTGACGTCGTTGGGAAGCATGTCGGGCGTGAACTGGATGCGTTTGAAGTCGGTACGGATGGATTTGGCCAGGGCTTGGGCCAGCTTGGTTTTGCCGACGCCGGGGACGTCTTCGAGGAGGACGTGGCCGTCACTGATGAGGGCGATGAGCACCTTCATGATGACGTCGTCCTTGCCTTGGATGACCTGGGCCATGTTGGTTTTGATGGCCATGACCACGTCATTGACGAAAGCGAGTTTGCTGCTGCGCTGGTCCTGACTGAGGTCCAGTTCGGTATTTTCAGCGGCTTTGAGATCGGAGGCGGAAAAGACCAGCAGTACTTCGTCAAGCTGGATATGGTCGAGATGCTTGAGCTGCACGGGGGTGGAGATGGGCTGGGCGTTGACGAAAGTGCCGTTGCGGCTATTCATGTCCTCCAGGGTGACCACGCCGTCCACATTCTGGATGCGGCAGTGCACGCGGGAAATGCCATTGTGGTCCAGGCGCAAGGCGACGTCGGGATTGCGGCCGATGAAGGACTCGCCCGGCGGGACGGTGAATTCGCCGGAGAGCTTGTAGCCTTCTTGGATAATGAGTTTTGGCATGGGGTGGTCCTGGTCCAGGTCTTCTGCTGATGGGATGGCCGCCGCCTGGTCGGCGGCGCATGGCGTTTTTGAGAACGGCTAAGCCTGTGGGCGCATTTGCGGGAAGAGGATGACATCGCGGATGGACGGCTCGCCGGTGAGGAGCATGACCAGCCGGTCAATGCCGAGGCCGAGGCCGCCGGTGGGGGGCATGCCGTGTTCGAGGGCGGTGAGGAAGTCCTCGTCAACGCGGTTGACTTCGCCTTCGATGTCGCCGCGGCCGATGAGCTGCTGGTCGAAGCGGGCGCGTTGTTCGATGGGGTCATTGAGTTCGGAGTAGCCGGGCGAGAGCTCCTGACCGTTGATTTCGAGTTCATAGACATCGACCAGGTCGGGGTTGTCTTCGCAACGCTTGGCCAGGGGGACGAGGTAGGCCGGCAGGCGGGTGACGAAGGTCGGCTGAATGAGCGTGCTTTCGATGGTCTTGTCGTACACTTCGTGGGTGATTTCCAGCGCGTTCATGGCGTCGGTAATGGCCAGGCCGAGGGCGCGGGCCTTGTCCCGCATGGCGGCGAGGTCGAGATCGAACCAGTCCGTGCCCATTTTCTCGCGCACGAGATCGTGATAGGTGGCGACGCGCCAAGGACGGCTGAGATTGATGTCGACGCCGTCCTTGCGGGTGAAGGTGAGGGTACCGAAGATCGACATGGCGACGTTGCAGATCATGTCCTCAATGAGGGCCATCATGCCGCGGCAGTCGGAGTAGGCCTCGTAGAGTTCCAAGACGGTGAATTCGGGATTGTGGCGGCGGTCCATGCCTTCGTTGCGGAAATTGCGGCCGATCTCGAAGACTTTTTCGTAGCCGCCGACGACGAGGCGCTTGAGGTACAGCTCGGTGGCGATGCGCAGATACATGGTGCAGTTCAAGGCGTTGTAGTAGGTCTTGAAGGGCCGGGCGGCGGCGCCGCCGGCGAGGGGCTGCATCATGGGCGTTTCCACTTCCATGAAGCCACGGCTGCAGAGGTAGTTGCGGATTTCCTGGACGATGCGGCTGCGCAGCTGGAAGCTGCGGCGGACCTCGTCGTTGCTGATCAAGTCGAGGTAGCGCTGGCGGTAGCGCTGCTCCATGTCGGAGAGGCCGTGCCATTTTTCCGGCAGGGGGCGCAGGGCCTTGCTCAAAAGCTCGAAGGACTGCACGCGGAGGCTGGCTTCGCCCGTGCGGGTGACGAACATCTCGCCCTCGGCACAGAGGATGTCGCCGATGTCCAGATCCTTGAATTGCTCATAGTGGTCGTCGCCGACGACATTTTT
>JAQWBY010000442.1 GCA_028706165.1 Lentisphaeria bacterium
GTTGTTGACGACCTGGGGATAGGTCCAGGTCTTGCCGTTGTCGCGGCTTTTGCAGATGGTGGTGCGTCCCCAGGGGCAGACATGCTGGAAACGCAGGCCGGAGGCGACGGCGCAGAGGGTGCCGTCGTCTTGGCGGGTGACGCTGGGCCAGCCGAAATAGCCGAACTTTTCCTGGGGCAAGGAACAAACGATGCCATGGCGGATGATGGATACCGGGCTGTTTGACATGGGTGCTTCCTGGTTGGGGGCTGCGGCTGCGGTGGGCTTGTTTTGACTCAGAGCGGCGCCAGCCATGCCGAGAGCCATGGCAAAGATGCCGCGAAACCAGTGTGGTTGTGGCTGCATGCTGCCCTCGCTGCGGGTTTGGCTGAGGTTGACGGAGGAGAAGCGGAATTGTCTGTGGCTGGCCTGGCAGCCAACGGGAAAACAATAACGGCAAGGGCCGCAGTTGCAACCCTTGCCGTGCTGAAAATCAGGTTGAGACGAAAGTGCCTCAGAAGGTGTAAGTCATCGCCATGCTGAAGATGTCGGCAGAGCCTGTGATGTCGCCTTTGACTGTTTGCCCGAGCACATCACGATAGTCCATCTTGACGTCCTTGAAGAAGATGTGGACGTAGCCGAAGTCGAGGGTGATGCTTTCGCTGTAGCGGTACTGGGCACCGCAGGTGAGCCAGTAGCGGTCGGCGTCAGGCAGGCGGGGCGTGCGGTGTTCCACGTCCTCGACGGGGGTCTGATCGTAGGCAACGCCGCAGCGGACGGTCCATTTGTCATTGAGGTCATATTCGGTACCCAGACCGACGCGCCAGCAGTCGCGCCAGGACATGTCGATGGTCTCGCTCTTTTTGCCCAAGGTGGTGGCGACTTTGGGGTCAAAGTTGACCTTGAGTTCTTCCATGACGCTCCACTCGGACCAGCAGACGTCAGCCATGACCGTCCAGCGTTCGGTGAGGTCCTGCTGCACGCCGAGGTTCAGCATGGCGGGGAGGTCCAGGTCGGCCTGGGCGTCGTCATCAACAACACCAACGCCGGGTACTTTGCGTACGCGGGCTTCGAGGTCGAGGTCGTGGGTGATGCGGGAGCGATAGCCAATACCAAGGCGGGTGCCTTCGACGGGAATATAGAGCGCACCAATGGCAAAGCCCATGGCAACCGAGTCGCCTTTGAGTTTGAGCTGGCCGTCGGGAAACATACCGCCGGTCATGGGGCCGTACGGCAGTGCCTGCGAGAGGCAGACGTCAGCGTATTCGATGACGGGGCCGGCACCGATGGAGAGGGTGTCGAGGGCCTTCCAGGAAATGGTGGGGTTGATGCTGACGACGGCAATCTCGGTATCCAGGGCGATGTACTTGCCGCGCCAATGGGTGTTGTAGCCCGTGCAGGTGCCGGAGGTGGCGGACATGCCCAGGCCGACGCTGACGGTGCTGGAAACCGGCTGCACCCAGTAGATGTTGGGAATGACTGACCAGCCGCCAAAGCTGCCGTTGTCTTCACCGGTGGCCGTGCTGCCCTTGTCCTCAAATTCGGCCTTGGCGCGCAGGAAATGATTGCCAATAATGATCTTGCCCTTCTCAAACCAGGCAGGAGCAGCGGCGTTGAAGTACAGTGCGGAAGGATCTTCGATATCAGCCGTCATACCAGCCAGCGCGCGGCCGGCGCCTGGTACACTCTGCTCAAGAATGGAAAAACCGGCACTCCATGCTGGCGTACCCATTGCTGCCAACATCACTGCGAAGACAACTAGGGACCGAAGACGTTGTTTGCGAAACATGCTTGTTTCCTTCCGTATGAACATTTCCTGACTCATGACCTTGCCTGCGGTCTTTGCCGCATGGGCGCATAAAATAACGCGCTGGATGCGGAAAAGCTACTCAGTCACTGAAAAAATGACAAAAAAGGTTAATGTGTCACGATGAGAATCGTAGTATATTGATTTGTAGCACATTAAAGAAGTTAGTGAACTTGCCATCGTGTTGATTTATGCCAAGCCGATGTTGAGAGCGCGGCCGATTTGGTAGACGATGGTGGTGATGACGTAGGCGAGGGTGGTGAGCCCGCCAAGTTGCCCAATGGTGATTTTCCAGGACTGAGTTTCCTTGTAGACGACAGCGACGGTGCCGACGCAAGGAATGGAGATGAGGCAGAAGAGCATGAGGCAGAAAGCCTGTAGGGGGTTGTAGCTGTCGCGCAGTTTTTGTCGCAGCGCCTGAGCGGCGTCTTCGCCCTGGCCGACGGAATGGAGGATGGCCAGCTGTGAGACGAAGAGCTCCTTGGCGGCGAATGCGCCGATGAGGGCCGAGCTGGCTTTCCAGTCAAAGCCGGCGTAGCGCATAGGGACGGCGAGTTTTTTGCCGATGCGTCCGGCGAGCGAATAATTGAGCATTTCGGCCTGGTGTTGGCTGACGAGTTCGTCCTGCGCGAGGGATTTCTCTTCCTGGCTCATGGTTGTGCTGTTGTCAATGGTTTCGGCCAGGGCCTTGTAGTCGTGATCGAGTATCTGTTTTTCCGGGAAAGTATTGATAAAGAAGAGGACGATGGAGGCGCCGAGGATGATGGTGCCGGCCTTGTGGAGATAGACCATGGCGCGTTCGCCCATGTGAATGAGCAGGCTTTTCATGGTGGGCATGCGGTAGGGGGGCAATTCCATGACAAAGACTTCGTCCTCGCCTTTGAAGATGGTGGCTTTGAGGATGGCGGCGATGCCCAGGGCCAACGATGCGCCAATGATGTAGATGATCCACATGGTGACGGCCTGCATCCGGAGTGGGAAGAAGATGGGGATGAGCAAGGAGTAGATGGGCAGGCGGGCGCCGCAGCTCATCAGGGGCAGGATGAGGATGGTAGTGAGGCGGTCACGTTCGGACTCAATGGTTCGGGTGGCCATGACGGCTGGTACGGTACAGCCGAAGCCCAGCAGCATGGGGATGAAACTCTTGCCGTGGAGGCCGAATTTGTGCATGAAGCCGTCCATGACAAAAGCGGCGCGGGCCATGTAGCCGGTGCCTTCGAGGAAGGCGATGGCCAGGAAGAGGAGGAGGATATTGGGGATGAACATAAGGACGCCGCCAACGCCGCCGATGATGCCTTCAAGCACCAGCGCCTTGAAATAGGGCAGGGCGGCAGCAGGCCAGGCGCTGTCGATCAGAGCGCTCACGCGGTCAAGCAGGAAAGCGACGATCTCGACCAGAGGCTCGCTGCAGATGAAGGTGAAGGCAAAGACGAAGAGCATGATCAGCAGGAA
>JAQWBY010000443.1 GCA_028706165.1 Lentisphaeria bacterium
GTTACCTCTGCGACTGCATCCGCCCCCATCAGCGCAGCACTGTCACGCATGGATCACCGCACATGAGCCCCACAGCCACTCATCCTTCAGCCCCCCAGGGCCTCCGCCTGCGGCAGACGCTGTCCTGCCTGGATACCTTGCAGCGGCAGCGGCAAGGCCAACTGACGGGCCTCGCCGGCGCCGCCATGGCCTGCGTGCTGGCCACGGCGTTGCTCGTAGTGGTCCTCATTGACTTCTTCTGGCCGTTGGCGACCCCGTGGCGCTGGCTGACTCTGGCCCTGTTGTTAGGCGCTGGCGGCGGCGCCGCGGCCTGGCTCCTGCGCTTTTCCCGCCGTCGCCTCAGCCACGAGGCGATGGCTACCGTGGTTGAAAAAGTCCGCCCGCAGGCAGAAAACCGCCTGATCAACGCCGTGCAATTCAGCCGGCGGGACGACTGCTCGCCGGAATTCATCGAGGCCTTGTTAGCCGAGTCGCCGGTGCGAGTCGAGCAGGTTCTGCCCCGCGAGCTTTATTCACCCAAGCCTGGGCGCTACCTGAAGCGGGCCATGCCGGCGCTATTGTCGTTATGGCTGCTGGCCTTCATCTGCTCGCCGCGCGGCATGGGCACAGCCACTCTACGCGTGCTCATGCCCTTTGTGGGGATCAGACCGCACGCCGACACCATCATCGCCAAGGTCGAGCCCGGCAGCGGCACCTGGCAGCGCGGCGCCGAGCTGGACATCAGCGTCGCCCTGGCCGGCGTCCTACCCGAGCAAGCCGAGCTGCAGTGGGAGAGTGAGGACGGCAGTGAAAAGATCGCGCTGGCGGCGCAGGACGGCGGCGTCTTCACGGTCAAAAGCAAGCCACTCTTCGCCAAGACCCGCTATCGCGTCCTGGCTGGCGACGCGCGTTCCGAGTGGTATCACGTCGGCGTCAGCAACCCGCCCGGGCTCGCGCGCTGGGAATGCGCCGTGGCGCCACCGGCGCACATGCGCCAGCCGAATTTGCTCATCCGTCATGACGCAGAGGAATTTGCGATTCCGGCCGGCGCCGCGATGGTCTTTGCCGGCCAGGCGACAGCCAAGCTGGCTAAAGCCGAACTTCTGCAGGGGGAACACAGCATCGCCAGCTGCGAGCCCGGCAATGGCAGTCAATTCAAGCTCAGTGGCCGCGTCGGCCACGGTGGCAGCTTGCGCATCCGCATGCTATCCAGCGATCAGATTGAGGCCGATCTGCCCCTGCCCTTCACGATTGTTCCTGACAAGGCGCCGGTGGTCACCCTCGTGGACACGCCCACGCAGCTGACCGTCAGCCCGGGCAAGGGCCTGCCCGTCATCTTCAAGGCTGAAGACGACTTCGGCGTCGGCGCCGTCGGCATCGAGCAGCTCAAAGAGGCTGGCGCACCGGACAACATCGCCACGGTAAACGTGGAAGACCGGTCCGCCAAGCTGTTTCCCGGCCGCTTTGTCATTGACACGAGCACGCTCAACACGCGCGGTGGCGCCCTCTGTCGCTTCCGAGTCTGGGCTGAAGACGAAGCACCCGACGCCGCCCGGCGCCGCGGCTACTCAGCCATCATTCGCGTGATTATACCCAGCGCGGAAAATAGTGGCGAAAAGCGCGATGAAATCCGCCAACAGGTTGAAAACAGCATTGCCGCGCTGCTCAAAGTCCAGCGGGACGCCCTGCGGGACACCCGGCAGCTGGCCGAACTGGCCTCGCTCGGCCGCGACCTGAGCTCCCAGCGCATCGGCGCCGTGGAAAATCAGCAGCAGGAAGTCCGCACGATGGGCATTGCCCTGTTGGATCAGCGCGACGGCTTGGGCGGCTTGGGCGATATCCTCAGCGGCCTGGTCAATCTCGAAATGGCCGAGGTGCTCAGGCTCTTTGCGACGCTGCATCGCGCCGGCAACGCCGAACGCGCTGAGCTGCTCCCGCAATGCACAAAACTGCAGACGGCCATCATCAGCGCTCTGGCCAACATGGCCGACAGCGTCACCAGTGAACAAGCCCACCAGGATAAAGCAGACATCTTCGCGCTCTTGCAAAAAATCATCAAGATGCAGCGAGAAACCATCAAGGACACTCAAGCAGCCAGTGATGGCCAAGACATCGCCGTGGAAGCCCTCGGCCACAACCAGGATCAGATCGCCGAAGGCATCATGATCTTCAGCGACCAATGCCTCGCCCAGGCCGAAATGCGCTCCAAAGACGACTTCGCCATCCAGCTGCGCAATGCCCACGACGTCATTAACCAGGACCACGCCTACGAAAAGGCCCTCCAGGCCGCCGAAGAACTCAGCGAAAAAGACTTCAAGGCCGCCAGCATCAGCCAAAAAGAGACCATCGCCGTACTCATGAAGGCCCTCAACATCCTCAATCAATGGCGCGTCGACAACGCTCGCAAAATCGTCGACGACGCTAGCGCCGTCATCAAAAATGTCGCCGCCGAACTCGACGGCATGGAGAAAAGACAGGCCCGCATCGCCGAAGTCACTCGCGACTTCAAAGCCCGTGGCGTTTTCGACGAGGACGTCCAGGAACAGCTCGCCAAGATGGACAAGGAACAGAAGGAGATGGCCGACCTCGTCGAAAAATTGGCCAACGATCTCTACCAATTCCCCGAATTGCCCGTCTGCAATGAACTCAACAGCAAAATGCGCGAAGTCTTCGAAGACGTCATGCAGGCCCTCGACAGCGAAAACATGCCCTCCATCGAAATTGCCGTCCAGAAGGAAGACGCGCTCTTAGACGCCATCCGCAACACCAAAGAGCGCGTTGAGGACGTCGAAATGTGGCTACCGGACGTGCCGGACCACTTTGTCTGGAACATGGAGAGTTTCGATACCGACGAAATGCCGGACATCCCGCTGGTGCCCCTCCCCGACGAGCTCGAAGACATCGTCGGCGAACTCTTGGAGCAGGCGAACGACATCGACATGCAGAGCCAGGACACTACCGGCAACAACATCATCGCCGACATTGAAATGGGCTGGGCCGTAATGGATGGCCCCATGCCATCCTTCGCCGCCAAGGGCAAATCCGGCAATACCCGCCCCAACGACAATGAAATGACCGGCCGCAGCGGCTCCGGTCGCGAGGGCCAAGCCACCGGCGAACTGGTGGAAAACCACGTTAAGGGCTATGAGGGCCGTGAAACCCACGCCCGCCGCACCCACGACCAATTCCAGAAGGGCATGGTCACCGAGGACGAAGACTCCACCATGGACGCACGCGCCACCGGTGGCGGCAAGCTC
>JAQWBY010000444.1 GCA_028706165.1 Lentisphaeria bacterium
AATGTATGCCCCAAACTGGAGAAAAAGAGATGACGGATCCTACCTGGTATCGCCGCAGTTACCGCCGCAATTTGGTTGACATGCACATTGAGGATTGGGACCCGGCCTTTCTGTCCCAGTTTGATCCTGACAAGTACTTTGCGCTGTTGCAGACCGCGCAGGTGCAATCGGCGATGATCTACTTGCAGTCCCATGTGGGTCACTGCAATTGGGACAGTGCCAGCGGCCACACGCACGCGACGTTCACGGACTGCACACGGAAGATGCAGCGGCTCTTTGATCTCTGCCATGGCGCGGGTATGGACGTGATTGCCTACTACAGCCTGATTTACAACAACGACGCCTACGTTGAACATCCCGACTGGCGCCTGCGCGATATCAATGGCCACAGCACGCGTTTTGACCGCGGGCAGGGCCTGTTTTTCGGTGGCAGTCGCTATGGCCTGTGCTGCCCGAACAACCCTGGATACCGCGACTTTGTGCTGGCGCAACTGGATGAAATCTTTGACCGCTTTGTGTTCGAGGGCATTTTTCTGGACATGACGTTCTGGACGCGCGTGTGCTATTGCGACGCCTGCAAGGCGCGTTGGCGCAAAGAGCACGGCGGCGAACTGCCGACGGTGTGCGACTGGTCCGATCCGGAATGGCGCGCGTTGCAGTTCAAGCGCGAAGAGTGGATGGGCGACTTTTGCCGGATGGTCACGGCGAAGATCAAGTCGCGCAATCCGAATTGCGCAGTGGAGCATCAGTATTCGACGATGATGCACAATTGGCGGCAAGGCGTCAATCACAATATCGCCGAGAACTCCGACTATTGCGGCGGCGATTTCTATGGTGGCATTTCGCAGCATTCGATAGCCTGCAAGATGTACTACAACATGACACTCAACCAGCCATTCGAGTATATGACGTCGCGTTGCTACCCGGGGCTGGCTGAGCACACGACCACCAAGACCTACGACATGCTCGCACAAAGCGTGATGGCGACCCTCATGCACCACGGCGCGGCGCTGCTCATTGATGCTATCGACCCGAAGGGCACGCTCGATCCAAGCATCTACGAGTGTTACGGAAAAATCTACGGCGAGGCGCGCAAGTACGAGAAGTACATGGAAGGCGAGATGGTGCAGGACGTCGGCGTGCTGTTCAACCTCGAGGCCAAATACAATCCAAGCGGGAAGATCGACGACCCCGCCATGCCGCATCCGGATGCCGCCGTCGGCGCCAGCCGCTACCTGCTGCGTGCGCACGTGCCCTACGGCGTCTATGGCAACTGGCGGCCGGAGAAAATGACCGCGGCGAAAGTGCTGGTGCTGGGCGATGCCTACGATCTGCCGGCCGACGTGGTCAAGACGGTCACGGACTACGTTGCCAAGGGCGGCCGCGTGTACATGAGCGGCCGCGTCAATCCCGAGTTGGTGGAGACCCTGCTTGGCGTGCGTCCCGACGGCGTGCTCGGCGGCGGCATGACTTACATGGTGCCGACGGCGGCCGGCCAGCCGCTTTTCGCCGATCACAACCACGACTACCCGCTGGCCCACAAGGCGCCGATGGTGCGCTTGCCCAATGCTGGCAACGGCAAGGTGCTGGCGACTATTGCGCTGCCTTATCAGGCGCCGGCACTGGCGGGCGAGCCCAAGCCCGATGCCAGCGACGGCTTTGACTACACTGCGCCGAACGCGCGATTTGCGACCATACACGCCAATCCGCCTGGGGTTTATGTGGACAATCCGTCGCTGGTCTATGCCGCGTACGGCAAGGGCCGCGTGGTCTATTCGGCGGCGGCCTTTGAGGCCCACGACCGCCCCGCGAATGGCGCGGTGCTGGTCAAGATTCTGAATATGCTCACGGACGATCTCGGCGGCTGGAGCTTCAGCGCCGACGCACCCGCGCAAGTGGAGATCGTGCAGTTCACCGTGGCTGACAAGAAGCGGCACTACATCAATCTCATCAACTCGGTGGATGCCTTCGAGTTGCCGACCTTGTGCGACATCAAGGTGCGCGTCCGCGTCGCCGGCAAGGTCAAGCAGGTGCTGGCTTTGCCGGAGGAAAAACCGGTGACTTTTGTCGAAAAGGACGGCTGCGTGGAAATCGCCGTCGACCGCCTCAAGATCTGCCGGTCCTTCGCGATCGACTGGGAGTAGACGAACGGACGGATGCTGTTAGCTGCGGATTGTTTTTATCCGCAGATGTCGCAGATTAGCGCAGATTTTTTTTTAGTGTGGCGCCCTCCGGGCGCTGTTCTTAGTTGTTGCCACACCCCGGGTTGCGGCGCCCTCCGGGCGCCTCACCCGGGGTTATGCATGGTGCGGCCCTCCGGGCCGAACTTGGCATGATCGGTCGGGTCTGCGGTCTTTTATCGCGGACGGATCTGCGGTCTTTTATCGCGGACGGATCCGACGGATCCGACGGATCGGACCGATCAGGTCGATTGATCAGTCCGATCAGTCCGATCAGTCCGATGATCAGGTCGGGTGATCGATCGGGTGATCGGTCCGATGATCAGGTCGGGTGATCGGTCCGATGATCAGGTCGGATGATCAGTCGGATCTGCGTTTTGGGGCGTGTGTGATGGGAAAGGGGCGTTATATTAAACTCTTTTCACTTATGCGCGTCCTGCCAGGGTCTGGCAGGGGCGTTTAGAGACGAAGCTCCTACGAGAAGCGCAGCTATGGACGGATTTGGACGCTTTTACCGCCTGCACGGTCATGTACGGCATTATCCCTGGGGCTGTCGCGCCCGTGATGATCGGCAGCCTTTCATTGCCGATTTGCTGGGTGAGAGCGCCGCGCCGGGTCAGCCGTGGGCAGAATTGTGGTTGGGTGCCCATCCCTCGTTGAGTGCGGAGATCGTGACGGCGGCCGGTGAGGCGAAGCTGTCGGCTTTCATTGACGCACATCGTGAGGAAGTGCTGGGCGAAACGACCTTGGCAGCGGGATTTCAGACTCTGCCTTTTTTGCTGAAAGTGCTCAGTTGCGAGCGGCCGCTGTCCATTCAGAGTCATCCGGACAAGCAGAATGCGGTGCGTCTGCACGCGTTACGGCCGGAAAAGTATCCCGACGACAATCACAAGCCCGAGATCATGATAGCGTTGACGGAGTTTCGGGCGCTGGCCGGTTTTCGCGAGTTGGAAGCGGTGTTGCCGCAGTTGTCGCGCTTGGAGTCTTTGGCGCCGTGGTCGGCGGTATGGCAGGAGGCGTCGGAGTTGACGCTGCAGGTTCTCTGCGAGACC
>JAQWBY010000079.1 GCA_028706165.1 Lentisphaeria bacterium
TTCTGAAAGGCTCCGCCGATGGCTGCGACAGCGGCTGCTGCCAGTCCTGCGGCAAAAACTGCCCAGTCAAAACCCTGCCGAGCTTTGCACCTCAAAAAACCGCACCAAAGCCCTCCACCCCTGAGCCGGCCGCCGCCCCTGCCGCGCCAAAACCCGCCACCCCTGCCGCGCCAAAACCCGCCAACACCTCTGAGTCGTGCCCGGATGACGCCCCTGCCCGCAATAACCAGCAACACCCCTGAGCCGCCCCCAGATGCCGCCACCCGCAACGGCTGTGTCAGCCCCAGCTCGCCGCCGTAGGAAAGTAAGATATTATGACGAATTGCGTGGACATTATGCGGTTGACGTCGTGTGGCGCCTCAATTGAAGTAGGCCCAACGGCTCATTTTGAATGAAGCAACCGGCTGGTCGCGCGACGAGGGGGCACTATAAAAAGAGTGAAGTTACTGTCCTCTACTTGCGTGTTTCCCTGCTCCCTCACGTCGCCGTCGTCACTCATGCCACGTTTCGGCTCCCAGCGGCAGATGATTGAGTTCGGCGCGGGCCTCGCGCCAGGCCGGGCAGTGCTTGGAGAGGATAGCGACGAAGCGCTCGCTGTGGGTTGGTTCGAGCAGGTGCACCATCTCGTGCACCACGACGTACTCGATCAGATCCTTGGGCTTTTTCACCAGCTCGGTATTCAGCCGGATGTTACCCGCTCGGGGGTTGCAGCTGCCCCACTTGGTCTTCATGCGCTGGAGAAAATAAGCATTGACCTTCACACCGATCTTCGGCGCCCAGCGCGTGATCAGCGACGGAATGAACTTGTGCAACAGCGCCTTGTGCCAGTCGTGCATGATCCGGGCACGTTTGGCCCGATCCGTGCCAGGGCGGACGCTCAGGGTAATGCGCTTGTGATCCACCGCCACGGCGGGGCTGGCGTCCCGTTCCACCACGGTCAGCAGATGCCGGCGGCCCCAGAGATAGTGGCTTTCGCGTTCAACAAATTGGCGCGGCGTTTCCCGCGCCTGGCCGCGCAGTCGCGCCTGCTGCTCGCGAATCCAGCCGAGCTTGCTGATGGCGTAGGCGCGGGCGACTTCCGGACGCGTCCCGGCCGGCGCCGACATAGTCACCCGCCCATCCGGCGGATGCACGGACAGATGCACGTTCTTGATCGCTTTCCGCGTCAGCGCGATTACGATGTCGCCTAGTTCAATCCGCTCAGTCATAGGGTGTAACCCGACTGATTTCTGACGATTTCGAACACGGCGTAGGTCGCCTTCGAATCGCGGTCGAGGTTTTCATAGAGGGCGTTGATGACCTGTTTTTCCCGGGTGTCGTCGCCCTTCCAGCCCGCCGGGGCCTTTTCCCGCATCGTGCGGTCGATCGCCAGCGCGAGTTTGACCCGGCCATCGGCGTCGGCCGGACACTGGAAGCGGTCAGCCGGAATACGGTCGAGATTGTTGTAGAGGTGTATGGCCTCCAGATTGCCATTGAGAGCACTGGGGTGGCTGCCGGTCATCGCCTTGCCGGACACCTGATGGACCAGCGCCTCGGCCTTCTGCAGGAATTCCTCGTAGGACTCGGTGATGGTCCGCTTCAGCGCAATGAGGTCATCCAGCAAGCGCGACATCTCCTCGTAAAACTTCGGGTCGGTGAGCTGATCGCGGATGATCGTCTTGCGCACGTTGTTGATAATGCCCTCGGCAATGGCGTTTTTGGACAGCTTGCCCTTTGCGTTGAGCATCTTGGCGATGGCGTCGTGAATGCCGGTGGCGATGATCAACTGCACCAGCGAGTAATGCTCCAGCGTTCCCAGCGGATCGGCGGGATCGGCCTGGATGTAGGTGTTGATCAGGTGCCGCATGTCCGCCTCGTAGGGCTTGATGTCCAGCTCTTCACCGGAATGTTTCTTGATGGCCGCGCGGATATCGCAGAACCACTCGACTTCCTGGTTGATCGCCGTGATCTCGGCGCTGGTGTAGCCCGCCTCCGGCAGGTCCTGCGATATCGCCGCGTAGGCCCGCACGAAAGTCGCCACGGCCTTGTAGAACGATATTCGCAGCACTTCCGTTTCGTCGAGCGCCCGGGGATTACTGGCGTCGCCGCAGAAACTATGCAGGTACTGCTCCACCAGCCGGGGCGGCGGCACCGGCTCGCACAGGTACTTCAGTGCCTCGCGGGCCGCATCGAGTTTCTTGCGGCCTTCTTCGAGCCAGTTCTTGAGCTTGACGTTGTTCTCGTCGCCGCCGTCCTCCAGGTCCAGCTCATCAGAGCTGTACACGGCCAGGGCCTCCTGCACATCCCGGAACAGCTCCTTGTAGTCCACGATGTGGCCGTAGTCCTTGTCGTCGCCATCGAGGCGATTGGTGCGGCAGATGGCCTGGAAGAGACTGTGGTCGTGCAGCTCGTTGTCCAGATAGACGTAGGTGCAGGACGGCGCGTCGAAACCCGTGAGCAGCTTGCCGACCACGATCAGCAGCTTGCAGTTGGCGGGCTCATCAATGAAGCGCCGCTTCATCTCCTCCTCGTACTTCATCGTCGTCTGGCCGTCCTTGAGCACGTAGTTCTTGTAGGTGTCGTACTTGTAGCGCTCGTCGCTGTGGGCGGGCTCCTTCGAGATCGCGGCCGCCTGCGGCTCAAACGACGTGATAATGCCGCAGCACTGCCCAAAAGGCGTGTTCTGGAACAGCCGGAAGTAATGGCAGGCGTCATAGATGGACGCCGCGACCAGGATGGCCGTGCCGCGATCGTTGTTCAAGCGGGGCTTGAGGCTGAAATCCTCGATGATGTCGGCGATAATGCGCTGCTTGCGCTCAGCGGCGCTCATCAGCTCCTCCATCGTCGCCCAGCGCTTGCGCAGCACCGCCTTCTGGAAGTTATTGAGGTTCTTGGTCTTCTGCTCGAACCACTCGTCAATCTTCTTCTGCGACGTCAGGCGCTGCGGCACGTCGCGCGCTGCGTACTTGAGGTCCAGCACCACCTTGTCCGCCACGGCCTGGTGGAATTTGTAGGTGTGGATGTAGGTGCCGAAGACCTCCCGCGTCGTTTTTTTGTCCCGCTTCAGCAGCGGCGTGCCGGTGAAGCCGACGAAGATCGCGTGCGGCAGCCAGCGCTTCATCTGTCGGTTCATGTCGCCGCCCTGCGTGCGGTGGCACTCGTCCACAAACACATAGAAATGACCATGCACGGGCGGCGGCGCGCCTTTCAGGTCCGCCGTGTCGAATTTGTGGATCAGCGCGCAGAGCAGCCGCGGCATGGTCGCGCCGAGTTTCTCGACGAACTGCTGCCGCGAGGTGATCCGCGGCGCCGGCGCGTCTTCGCCAATGACGCCCGCGTTGCGCATGACGCCCTCGATCTGCTTGTCCAGCTCATCACGATCGGTGATGACCAGCACGCGGCCATGGGGATCGTGCTCCAGCAGCCACTTGGCCAGCAGCACCATCAGGATGCTCTTGCCACTGCCCTGGGTGTGCCAGATGACGCCGCCTTCGCGACGCCGGGCGATGCGCTCCTGCGCGGCTTTGATGCCGAAATACTGATGCGGCCGCGGCACTTTTTTCTTGCCGGCGTCGAAGATGACGAAATTGCGGATCAGGTCCAGCAGCCGATCTTTGCGGCACAGCTGCGCCAGGGGTTTGTCCAGCAGCGTGCCCAGCGCCAGCGCCGTGTCGCCGTCTTCGTCCTTCCACTGCACGAAGAAGCTCTCCGGCGTGCCGACGGTGCCGTAGCGCAGGCCCTGCGCGTCGCTGCCCGCGAACAGCAGCTGCGCGGTCGCGAAGAAGTTCTTGTTGAAGATTTCCTCCTGGTTGGTGATAAGCTGCCGGACGCCGTCGGCCACGTCCACCGAACTGCGTTTGAGCTCCATCACCGCCACGGCGATGCCATTGAGGTACAGCACGATGTCGGGCCGGCGCTCGTGACCGCCCTTGAGCGTCACCTCCTCCGCCAGCGCGAAGTCGTTCTTCTCCGGATGCTCCCAGTCGATCAGCTGCACGTCGTCGTGCGGACGCCCGACCGCTACCTGCACCTTCACCGGATAACGCAGCAGATTGTACGTGCGCATATTGGCTTGATACAGGGTCACGCCCGTCGTGTCAACCGCCGCCAGCAATTTCTGCAACGCCGCCGCAATCTGCGCCGCCGAATAACCCCGCGACAACAAATTCGCCCGCAGCATCTCGATCTCAACCGGACGGTTTCCCGCGCGCTGCTGCCAGTCACCCAGATAACGGTAGCCCAGGCACCCCGGACACGACGCATCCGTAAACAACGCAATCACGCGATTCTGCGTCACGCGTTCAGGACGAGGTTGAGAAGGCATGTGAACTCCTTTGGCTGCTACTTCAGCGGCTGATGTCGCCGCCCTGGCCTGATGCCAATGCGGCTTCGCCTTTGGTCGTCAGGCGATATTTTTGCAGCCGGCTGTTCGGCTTGTCTGGAAGGGTGTATTCGATACTTTGCTCGGCTAACAAAAGCCGAATAACCTTGTTCAACTGACCAGATACTTCCTTGTGGCCCAAACCAACCGATATTTCGCTCTTCGAACACGCACCGGCACGCAATAGACCCAGAACACGAATCTCCAACGACTCTGGCCGCGACTCTGGCCGCGACTCTGGCCGCGACTCTGGCCGCGACTCTGGCCGCGACTCTGGCCGCGACTCTGGCCGCGACTCTGGCCGCGACTCTGGCCGCCTAGCTGCCTGGCGCCAGAGTGTCAATACGAAGCCATCGCTTATCTCGAAATCCGGTTCGTGGAGACCTGCTTTCAGGCAACGCCGAATCATGTCACCTATGCCAGTTCCCATTCGTTCGATGTAGCGGGTCAGGTAAAGCGGCTCGGCCAGCAACGGATTTGCCGGCACGGAGCCGTGTGGCTGCCGGAGCTTTTCCAATGTCAGCGAGGGTGGCAATGCCCCCGGATTCCAAACTTCCAGCCGGTCGGAGAAAAGCATCACTTGTACGCTGCCATTACTCGTGTAGTCCCGATGCGCCACAGCATTTACGATGGCCTCCGCCACCACCTCGCGGGGAATTTCATAGCTAACCGGGGCTTGCGGTCCATCAGCCCTGGTGCCAACGCTAAGGTTGATCTTCGACATCACGAAATCAACCGCTTGATCCACCAATGCAAACACCGTGCCCTTGTAGACCTGATACGACGGAATCGGCTTTGTTACTTCTGTGCCATGAAAATGGGCACACTTCACCTCGGATGCGATGAGGAAACGCTGCGGCTGTCGCGCGAACAACAGCACGGCGGCGTTTGTTGGGCGTCCGTCATTCAACAGGTTCAAGTGCGCCAACAGTTCTTTCGGCGATGCGCCTTCACTTAACGGGAACCCCCGAGACCGCCGCGCCTCACGAATGAAGCGTTTCATGCCTTCGACATCTAAATCTGACAGCGTGGCAACTGGACATGCCGCGGCATCAAACGGGCCGGTGCGGATGAGCTCACGATCTTCCAGAATCTGCACCAGTGCAGCATATACAGCCGACACCAGCTCCGCCGAGGTTAGAAACCGTCGCCGGATTAGATCGCTGCCGGCCCGCCGAATCAACGCCTGCATTTTGGGGTGCTTTGTCTTGTCATCACTGCCTTTAACAAAAATCAGCCTCGGCTTGTGTTGACTGGTCGCCAGATCAAACTCGCGCTGTGTAGGGGAAATCCCCTCTGCATCTTCGAAGCCGTAGTCATTGCCGAAGAGACCGATGTATACCCCACAGCCTCTCACCTCATCACGATACACTTCGTCGGTACGACGGTCGGCGGCAGGAACGTCCTCAAACAAAAACGGCTCAAAAAAACGCCGCAAGAGCGCGTCGCCATGCAGAAAATCACGCAAGGCCGCCCGCTCTTCCGCGAACTCCTTTTGCACGCTGCTGATGAAGACCTTGATGCTCATGTTGCTTTTTACATCCTCTCGACTTGCCCTTTGCCACTCTCACACCAGCCTGGTCCTCCCGGTCAGCAGCTCCTGCATCATCGCCTGTTTCATGTCGGCGGTCTTCGCCCGCCGACGCTCAAGAACCTCAATCTCGGCATGGGTGGTTGCATGGGACGTAGGGGACGTAGGTTCGTGCATTTCCTGTCCCCTGTGTCCTCTGCGTCCTCTTTGTCCCATGCCTATACGTCTCATAGGTCCCATTCGTCCCCTTTGTCCCATTCCACCGCCTTAAAACTCACACCAGCCTCGTCCTCCCGGTCAGCAGCTCCTGCATCATCGCCTGTTTAATGTCGGCGGTCTTCGCCCGCCGACGCTCAAGAACATCTATCTCCGCATCCATGTCCGACAATACCGACGCAATCGCGGTTTGCTCGGAAATTGAAGGTAGCTTAATAGCAGTGGCATTGATAAGCCCAGTATTCAAATTCATTTGGGAGCCTGTTTGCCCTGATTTACACCAATTTGGTTCAATCCATTGGAGAAAATAGTAGATA
This sequence comes from Lentisphaeria bacterium, assembly GCA_028706165.1. Lineage (GTDB taxonomy): Bacteria > Verrucomicrobiota > Lentisphaeria > Oligosphaerales > Oligosphaeraceae > Oligosphaera. Next base: position 6,425 of record JAQWBY010000079.1, read on the forward strand.
AAAAATTTGTCTGATTGAAGATTATCAAAAACCACAAACCCATCGTGAATGCACACCTTAATTTGAGTAATGATTGGGCGCCCAACAGTAGCACAAATGCTCATAATCAAGCTATTAGGCGCCACAAAACGACTATGTTGAACACCCAGCTGGGATAACCGCTGAACTGTTTCACGAAGAAATTTTACCGATCTTGTAACATCAGAAATACGCACCCATCCTATTGATGAATGTTCAGTGAACCAGACTGGACTGTCGATTGGTCTAGGCGACGCTCCCCGTATAATACGGGCGATATCCCCCAGCCTTTTGGTCTCCCATTCTCCCTGGAAACCTGGGAGGCGGGTTTGGCCGGTGAGGAGTTGTTGCATGGCGGCCTGTTTGAGGTCGCGTTTTTTGGCGATCAGTCGGTCCAGCCCCGCCAGCAGCTCATCCACATCGCTCAACGCCGCCGCGATCGCCCGCTGCTCGGAGAGAGGGGGGAGAGGAATAGCTACTGCCCTAAGTGCCGAAGCACTGATGTGAACCACTGCATCACCCTGTCCCACACTTGCTTTTTGTCTCGATGCTATAGGAGTATTCAGAAGGTAACCAAGATATTCGGGGCACTCAGATTTTTGACTTAATATGACTATATCGCCGCCGGCGTACACCTCGTCGTCACCAACGAAGGCGACTGCTTTGCCAATTTCTTCTTTTGTCTCGCCCGAACCAGCAAACAGGATATCTCCTTTGGACAGTCGTTTGCTTTGTCGTGCGATGATTGGCGAAATGAAACTGTTGTAGGTTCGAATTACATCGTTATGATGCGTATAAATTTCTCCATAGCGGATGCAAGCTAGATTGCCGCTGATAGCTTCATTCTTGCGAATGCCTTGACCCTTTGAAAACGTTCCCAGTTCCCCCAGCGTCTTGACCTCCCAGTCTTCTGGAATCACGCCGACTTCCGTCATCTTATATCCATTTGGCATATCAGTCATGGCCGGCCTCCGTGAGGAATGTGCAAAATTTGCACATACTGGTATTCGCACATTTCCCTTTCATTGCTGGCGTTCCGGATATGCCTGGTGGTGTATGAGCGGACGCCGTCCTGCCCCATATGTTCCAAAATGGAACGTACTGATTCTTGATTCAACTCACCGGTCTTGAAGATGTTGGCCAGGTGCTTGGTGACGGCTGGGCGTTTGACGTCGAAAACCTGCGCCATCTGCTCCTGGGTCAGCCAGACGGTGTCGTGTTCCAGCCGCGTCGGCACAGTAACTTCGCCGTCCGGCGAGGTGAAGAGGACGAGCGGGTAGTCGGTCGCTTGTTCGGGGTGCTTGCTCTTTTTCATGCTTTGAACCCCATTCTTTCGAGATGCCCGGCGACCTTTGCTTCCAGGTCGGCGACGCTGGCGGCGAGCTGTGGTAGCGGCGTGTCGTAGCGTTCGGCGAGCTGGCGGATGCGGCGGGCGAGGGACTGCGACACGCGGTCGAGTTCGTTCTGCACGCCGGCGGCCAGAGCGGGCAGCCACTTGTCGTCCACGACCATGGTTTTGATGTCATCGACGCTGAGCCGCGCGTATTGATCGTAGGCGCGCTGGTCGAGTGCGGCGTCAGCGTCTTTGACCTTGCTTTTCAGGTCGCTTTGCTGCTGGTCGAGCCTGGACCATTCACGCATGACCTTGGCCTCGTCGGCGTAATCGGGATCGGCTTTGATTTCCTTGAGGCGTCGGCTGACCTCGGCCTTGTTGAGTTTTTCCAGTTCCGCGAAGGCGCCGTCTTCGCCGCCGTGTTCCTCTTCCAGATCGCCGAGTGCGGCGGCGACGGCGTCCAGGTCGGCCTGGAGCGCGTCCAGCGCGGCCTGTTCGTCGGCGAAGTAGCGGGCGACTACGATTGCCTTTGGGATCAGATCGCAGGTCCAGCCCTTGTCCTTCAACTCGCCTTTTTTCTTGCCGGTCTTGGCTTCTTCCAGCACGCGGCGGGTTTCGGCAACCCAGCCATCGGCGGCGATGAGATAGCAGTCGTCCTGCATGGTGTCGGCCCAGTAGTCCATCAGGTGCTGATAGAGATCGTAGGCATCCAGCAGCGGCGCGGCGCGGAAAGCGGCCAGCAGGTCGTCGGCAAGGACGGCGATGAGCTCCTTGGGCTTGTCGTCCTTGCCAAAGCCTTTCAGCTGCGGGATGGCCCTGGCCTGCCACGCCGCGAAGCTGGCATTGACGGTCGCCTTGAAGGCGTCGAACTCGGCATGGCCGAAGATGGCAGCACGCGCCTCGGCAATGGGCAGCCGCAGCTGGCAATAGCCGGGGCGGTCAGCCGCCGAAAACAGGGCCGCACGCACGCTTGGAAGGACCTGCCAGTAGGCGGCAAGGGCGTCGATATCGCGCTCGGGGATGCCGCCGCGCAGATGGGCGGCGATGTCCTGGATATCCTCGGGCTCGGTGCTGTCGATGTAACGCGGTAGATTGAGGTTGTAGTCGTTCTTCGCGTCGGCGATTTCCTCCAGGGGCACCATGCGGGCGTAGCGCGGGGTGTCGGCCAAGCGCGTGAAGGTATCGACGATGCGATGGATGTCCTGCTCGCGGAGGCGGTTCTTATTGCCGTCCTTAAGAAAGTCCTTGGAAGCGTCGATCATAAAGACGCCCTTGCGGGCGTTGGCGTTCTCTTTGTCGAGAACGAGAATGCAGGCGGGTATGCCCGTGCCGTAAAACAGGTTGGCGGGCAAACCGATGATGCCCTTGAGGTAGCCCGAGTTGACGAGCTTTTTGCGGATGAGGGCCTCGGCATTGCCCCGAAACAGGACGCCATGCGGCAGGATGCAGGCGGCCTTGCCCGTGCTTTTCATGGAGCGGATGATGTGCAGCAGATAGGCGTAGTCGCCTTGCTTGGCGGGCGGCTCGCCCCAAGTAAAGCGCTGATAGGGGTCGTTGCCCGGCGTCAGGCCGCTGGACCAGGTCTTGTCGGAAAATGGCGGATTGGCCACCACGTAGTCGTAGGTGCGCAGCTGCTCGCCATCTTTGAATTTGGGCGCGGCCAGGGTGTTGCCGCTGAGGATGCTCGCGGTGGGGAAGTCGTGCAGGATCATGTTCATGCGGGCGAGGCCGGCGGTGGTCACGTCCTTCTCCTGGCCCTCCAGGGTGATGTGCCTGCCCGCTTCGGCAGCGACTTTCAGCAGCAGCGAGCCGGAACCGCAGGTCGGGTCGTACGCTGTCGTGGCCGACACCGTGTTCTTCGGCGAGATGCCGATGACCTTGGCAATGATACGGCTGACTTCGGCCGGCGTGTAAAACTGGCCCTTGCTTTTGCCGCTCTCAGTGGCGAAGTGCCGCATCAGGTACTCGTAGGCGTCGCCGAGGATGTCGTCGTGCTCGGCACGATTCTGCGAGAAGTCCAGCTCGGGCTTCTGGAAGATGCTGATCAGGTTGGTCAGGCGATCCACCATCGCCTTGCCCTCGCCGAGCTTGTTCGGGTCGTTGAAGTCCGGGAAGTCACTGCGGGCCAGCCGGGAATTGTTATCGATCAACGGCTGGATGATCTGCGTGTTGATCCGGTCGCCGATGTCGCTCTGGCCCTTGAGCCGGACCATGTCGACAAAGCTCGCGCCCGTGGGAATGCACACCGGCGGTTCGAGCGCGTCGGAGTTCGCGTATTTGTCCGATATGTACTTGATGAACAGCATGAACAGGACGTAATCCTTGTACTGACTGGCGTCCATCCCACCGCGTAATTCATCGCACGACGCCCACAAGGAACTGTAAAGCTGTGATTTCTTCAAAGCCATGACGTCACTAGTCCTTATCGCTATGGCGGCTCAGGCAGGAAAGCGCCCGAGCCGAGTTGTTCTTGAAAGGCATGATGGCCAAAGGTGACACTCGCGCCGGCGGCGAGACGGCTGCGCAAAGCGCGCATGTACAATACCCCTGACACGGCTGCGGACCACAAACCGCCCGCCGCCACTCCACGGCGCCAGGCAAGGACCGCCAGCCAGCCGACTTGATCGCCCCCACCCCCGCAGCCATTGCATCCCCCATATCAGGCATTGTCTTCTCCAGATGCGCTCGCAGCCACGCTCCACGGAGCCCCCCCGACGGCATCACGCATCGCGGCCCGCCACCGCCCTCCTCACGCCCGACATCGACATTGTCCGAACGCAGCAGCAGCCGAAACGCGGCAGCGTGGCCGAAGCACCTTGAAACGGCCATAAAAGTAGCGCCATCGCACCGTTTTGCCAGTTGCTGCCGCCAGCGAAATGAACGCGCCAGACGGGCCCCCGGCCTGGGCCACGAACGTCCCCCCCCATCTCCGACAACGGCCCGCGCCGCAGTCGGGGCTTTTTTTGTGGCTGAGCTTTCGCCAGTCCCCGTGGAGATAAACTACCAACAAAGGCGGCGATCATGCAAATGGTTACACCCGAATGACTCAAAAGAGACCTTATGCATGCTTTTGAAAAAATAGTGGAATACAGTTGGTAGTCCCCGCAGTGCGCAAGCATTCACCGCTGCGGGCAAAAAATGATCACCAAGCGAAGCAAGCGCCGGCATCTCCAGCCGGCAAACACGTAGCAATGGTCTTGGCATGCCGATTGCTATCTCGGAGTGCAGAGGCGCCGGGAGTGCCGGTGCCAACAAGCACAAACGAAAGGAATCTGAGCCATGGCAAAATTCTACTGCAAGTATTGCGGGGGCAAATTCTCCAGCATTTCCTCACTGACGTTCTCCAATTGCCCTCGGCATCCCGATGGCCCTAGCAAAGGAAGGCACGTCCTCTATGAGGGAAGCGAGAAGAAAGAATACCTGTGCAAGTTCTGCGGAAGCAAGTCCTCCAGCATCAGCTCGTTAACGTTCTCGAATTGCCCTCGCCATCCCAATGGCACAAACAAAGGCCGGCACCAACCAGCATTGTAAGCAATAGTAAATCAGAAGCATAATGACCGACTGCGTTATTTAACTATCAGTCGGTTATTTTTTTATCGGTTTTGTAGTATTCCTTGTTTTACACGTGTATTTATATTGGCTAAGCGGTCATAATTTGCATATTGGCACGGCGGTTGCTTAATCCTCACCAACGTTAGGTCACAGTTGCAGGCCCCACCGGGAAGGAACAGAACGATGAGACTCGCTGGTCTTGATTTTGAAACGGCAAACAAGAAGAGCGGCAGTATTTGCGCTGCCGGCTGTGTGTTGCTGGCAGACGGCGTGGTAACGGAGAGCCGCGAGTGGCTGATCTACCCGCATCGCGGTTATCGCTGGATGCTGCCGGAATTCACCGATATCCACGGCCTGAGCTTCTGGGATGTCCGGGACCGCCCCGACTTCCCCGATATCTGGGTGGAGCTGCGGCGAATGCTACTTGCGGCGGATTGTGTGATCATCCACCATGCGCCATTTGACCTGGGGCAGCTGCGCAGCGTCCTGGCGCTCTATGAGTTGCCCCCCGTTGAGTTTGACTACGCAGACAGCGTCTGCATCAGCAGAAAACTCTTCCCGGCAATGACGTCGCACACGCTGGACGCGATGGCCGGGCGTTTTGGCATTACCTTTCAGCATCACGATGCGCTTGCTGACGCCACCACCTGCGCCACCATCATCGCGCAAACCGGCATTCCAGACGGATTCATACGGCATTTCAGCACGGCACACTAGGCGGACACGATGAACAAGACACTGATTTTGACTGGCTGGGGGCACTTGGATTACGCATTCGCCGCCGCTTTGGCGTTGCGACACCACAAGAGCGCTGACATTCTGGGAATGAGCAAACGCCGCCTGCCTGAATTCCTGGAGACGGTGAAGGGCTACGCTGAAATCACCATCCTCGGCATCGGCCTGACAGGCAATGTCGAACAACTGGCAAAAGCACTGAAAGACCTGAAGAAAAAGAAGATCAGAGTCGTCTGGATTAGCGCCTTGGACTTTCCAGCCTGGATGGGGGATGACATCAAGTCGAATCTGGAAGCACTCATCGCCGGCGGTGATGTCTTTGCAGCAGTCGCAGCAACCTACGGCTTGGATGGCAATGACTTGGCCGAGCTGATGGACGATAAGACGACCACCGGCAAGCAGTACGCCCAGTTCCTCGAAGCGGCCATGTATTTCTACCGCAACTATCAGGATGAGCAGGCCTATGCGCGCGTCATCCGCCATATTGCCGCCAAGGATGCCGTCAGTGCGTGGGCCGATGCCGAAAAGCGCATGGTCGAGCATTTCAAACGCTATGGCAATCGCGAGTTGATCGGCAATAGCGCCGCCATGGCCGACCTGCAGGACAAAATCAATCGCATCGCCAGGCATGAGCGGACACGAGTGCTGATTTACGGTGAAAGCGGCACCGGCAAGGAAACGGTGGCCCTGCAACTGCATCACAAGTCCAGCCGCAGCCAGGAACCATTTATCGCCTTCAACTGCGCCAGCGTGACAGCGAATCTGCTCGAAAGCAGGTTCCTGGGCTATGAAAAAGGCGCCTTCACCGGCGCGACCGAAGCACGCGCCGGTGTGTTCGAGACAGCCAACGGCGGCACGCTGTTCCTGGATGAGATTGGCGAACTACCCCTGGAAGCCCAGGGGCTCCTCCTCCGCGTTCTGGAAGGCGGCCGTTTCCAGCGGATGGGCAATAACCTGACTGAAACCGAGGTGGATGTCCGCGTCATCGCTGCCACCAACCGGGATTTGCCCGCCATGGTGCGCGATGGCAGCTTCCGCGAAGACCTCTATCAGCGCTTGAGCGTCATTCAACTGCACTTGCCGCCACTGCGCGAACACCGCGAAGACATCCCGGCCATCGCCCGCTCTTTCCGCAAACGCAACGGCATGCCCGGACTGCTCACCCAGGCACAGTGCGACGCTCTCATGGATTACGACTACCCAGGCAATGTCCGCGAGCTCGACAACCTGCTCGAACGAGCCGAGGTCATGGGCATCAGCGACTACCGACAGCTCATCCGCGAACACAAGGAGATGAACGCCGGCCTCTCCCGGGATACCAATGATGTCGTCCCCGACAACCTGGAAGAGGCCACGCGCCTCCACATCAAACGCGTCTGCCAGAAATACAACGGCAATATCACCAAAGCCGCCGAGGCC
>JAQWBY010000445.1 GCA_028706165.1 Lentisphaeria bacterium
GTCGGATCAGTCGGATCAGTCGGATCAGTCGGATCAGTCGGATCAGTCGGATCAGTCGGATCAGTCGGATCAGTCGGATCAGTCGGAGCGGACTAATGTCCGCCAACGCCAGTTTGACGGGTAAGCGTTTTTTTCACCTGCCGCTGCTTGCAAAAGCGACCGTGGCGGGTAATTTAAATGCGTTTTCAGATACGCCGGGGCTATAGCTCAGTTGGCTAGAGCGATACGTTCGCAACGTATAGGCCAGGGGTTCGAATCCCCTTAGCTCCACCAGTTTTAAGTAGGAAAAGACCCTCAACAGTACCGTTTGGTACCGTTACGGGTCTTTTTTTATCTCCAAAATGGCCATATTGTCATCGAAGTTCGTCACACATAGTCGCTGAGGAGGGGTGGTCATGGCAAAACAGATAGGGAAGAAAAAACGAATCACCACAGATTTTCATATTCCGAAAATACCCCTAATTGTCTGGTAATGTGCGAAATCTTGTGATAGAAAGAGAAGCTTGACACAGTGGTTCTGAATCCCTTGTCTGCTCCTACGGGGCAAATTCATGCGCAAATGATTGATAAACAGCCTATTGTAAAAACCATTTTTGCATAAGAAGAGTGTCGGTCACCTTGGCACAAGGAATCACCGATTGTCAACTACAGGTGTTCATCACAAGATTTTGCACATTAACCAAAATTGATGTCGGCATTGAGATTCTGCCGATGAAGTCCTTGCAGGCACAGATGAGTTCAGGCCCGGGCTATTATGAGGGTGAGCTCTACAACGTTCTTCAGCAGGGACGGGGAGTGCCGGCTGTACCGCTGGTTATCATCGGTATTGATGTCTAGCTGCGGTGAATCCCTCGTGGCGCCCTCCTGGAAGCAAGTCGAGGGGGTTGACGTATTCCCATTTGTGGCGCCCTGCGAGCTCTCCATCTCACCAAGGAAAATGTATCGTGCGGCTCTTCGAGCTGAACATGCTCGGTCACGTGATTCGTTCGCTTCACTCCGAGCAGTTTGTTGCTCGGACTGTTTGGGCCGAGAATTGGACAATATCTGGCTATTCTGGGCAACCCGCCGTCACCCGTGGCTGAGTATGTGCCCTAGCGGGTTGCCCATGGTGGTTCTGGTCTTGCCCTGTGGGTTACATGTTGGCGATTTTGCGCATGGCGGCTGCGGTGTCCTGCCAGGGCGCGAGGCTTTCGGGTACTTCGCTGACCAGCGGTCCAGCGTAGCCGGCGTTGCGCAGTTCGTGCATGACGGCGGGGAAATTGACGGCGCCCTGGGTGAGTGGCGTCCACTTGCCATTGAGGGCATTGCCCTGCCAGTCCTTGAGGTGGACGTGGCGGACGCGTTTGCCCAGTGCGCGGACCCAGTGTTGCGGGAACTGGAAGACGGCCATGTTGCCGGGGTCAAAGTAGAAGCCGACGTAGGGGCTGCCGACTTCGTCGAGGAAATGGCGCATTTCCAGGGGGCTGAAGAGGAAGCCGTTCCAGATAAATTCGACAGCGAGGGTGACTTTGAGTTTGGCGGCGGTAATGGCGATTTTCTTCAGGTTGGCGACGGCGTTGTTGTAGGCGTCCTCGTAGTAGAGGTCGGCGCTGAAGCGGCCGAGGGTGTGGAGGGCGACGGCGGCGCCGAGCTTGCTGGCGCACTCGAGGCCCCAAAGCGTCTGGTCGATGCTGTCCTGGGCCTCGCTGCCGCTGTCAAGCAGATTGCCCTTGCCCGTGCTGATGGTGATGGAGGGAATGTCCAGGTTGAGGGCGCGTGCCTGCTGGACGAAGGCGGCCAGATCAGCGTCGCTGCTGCGGTAATTCAGGGGCACGTCGTCTTTGGGGCGGAGACTAAGTTCGACGCCATCGTAGCCGCAGTCTTTGGCCTTTTGCATGAAATCGGCCATGGACAGACTGGCGGGGGCGGCAACCAATTCACTGACGGCAATTTTCATGGTCGGTCTTTCCAAGGTGATGGCCGGGCGCGCCGCTGTGGTGGTGGCGGCCCGGGGGCAACTGTGGTCTTATTGTTTACAGGCGGGAGACAATGGCTTTGAGGGCGTGGGTGCCGCCGGGGGCGATATCGCGGCCATCGGCGAGGGCGTTGCAGGTTTCGATGCAGACCATGGTCTGGTAGGAGGTCGGCTCGTAGCCGGGCAGATTCTTCGAGCGTTCGATCCAGGGATTCCAGACGACGGCGGAGTTGCTGCCTTCCTTGTCGATGCGGATGTGGCGTTTGCCGGCGTGATCTTCGAGTTCGGCGGCGCCGGCGCAGTTGAGGAACACCGCGTCGATTTCCTTATCGACTTTGATGGGGCCCTGCTGGAGGAGAGTATTGTTGGCGCCGCCGACCTTATTGAAGTAGCTGACGCCGTCGAAGCCGTGGATGGTGATAGCGCTGACGTCTTTGACGCCGAAGTAAGTGTGGATGCCCTGGGTGATGTGGAAGGGCGTGCAGCCCGGATTGTAGGTGCGGAGAGTCACTTCGAGGCGTTCGCCGATGCTGACTTCCAATTCGAGTTTGAAGGGGAAGTTCCAGATGGCGCGGGTTTTGTCGTTGTCCTTGATGACGAGGACGACGATGGTGCGTTCCGGTGTAGGCGTGCAGATGGAGCAGATGTCCCACATCATCGTGCGGACGAAGCCGTGGAGGGGCTGGCTCTTGTCGGTCGGGTGGGGGCCGAACCATGGCCAGCAGATCGGAATGCCGCCGCGGATGGGCAGGCCGTCAGCAAAATCAGATTTTTTGCTGAGCCAGAGCATCTCGTCTCCGCCTTTGGGCTGGTAGGTCAGGACGTGGCCGCCCATGATGCTGATTTCCGACTTCGCGGCGTTGTTGGTGACCTTGACAGTCGGCAGGCCGCCGCGTCCGGCGACGATTTCGACTTGACCAGGAATGGCGTACTTGGCGTTGAGAGAGGCAATGTCCATGTGTTGTCCTTTGGGGTTACGAGTTGATGTGAAAGAAGTCTGGATAACGAATAATTGTTGCCGGTGGCGTTAGGCGCCGATTGCCTGCAGAACGAGGGTAAGGAAGTTGTCCTTGCTGGTGGTAAGTTCCTGCTGGCTGCCGGCGACGCGGTAGCAGTTTTCGGCGTAATCGCGCAGGTCTGTTGCGGGGTTGAAGAGAAAGAGCCGTTGTGGTGCCAGTGCGAGCATGGTGCCTTTGAGGCCGCCGCATTTCTGGATCATGGGCTGGAAGGCCTCAGGGGCGAGCCAGGCGGCGCTGTCGTCGCCGACGCCGCC
>JAQWBY010000446.1 GCA_028706165.1 Lentisphaeria bacterium
CTTGATTGGCCACAACATGCTGCAGCTCCACTTCCAAACTGCGGGATGAATGCCCGACCGCATTGAGGACCTCCCGGCCGTCGTCCAACCGGTGCACCCGCGTGTAACTATGCAGAGATAAGGTATTTGCCGGCGGCGGTAACTCATTAGCCATATGCGCCGCACGAACCATATCCTCTTCGGATATCCGTGTGTCCGGACGCTCAATCTCCACCCGCCCGACATGATTCAAAGTCCGCAAATAACTGCCGGACAACGCTAGAAAAACCGGCCCGCTAATCTCCGCACCGGCATTTTCTTCAGCCTGGGCCAAAGCGCGCTTGACCTGCTCAACCACAAAAACCGTGTCGATCGCCTCGCCTTTGCACATCTGCAGCGACGGCGCCTCACCGTAACCCAGCAACGACAGCACGCCGCCACTATGGTACTCGCCCATAAGGACCTTCGTACTCGCCGTGCCAATCTCCACACCCGTGTAAATTTCCCGCTGGGCTTTCGCCATCTGCTTGTTGATCCGCTGTTTCACATCACCCACGCCATGCGGCGCATGCCATCGTCCCGGGCGGCCAAATTTATCACCACCACCGCTTAACGACCCTCACACCCGCAACACGACTCGACACAGTCAGTACCAAAGCACCACCACACCAAGCCGACGGTAAAATAGAAAAGTTAAGGTGTCACGGCCGGCATTCAAGGACCTACGACCGTTTTTTGGCTGTATAGTATGGGCTCGTCATCAGAATCAACCCATTGCCCCTCACCAGAAAAGGACCAGCGATGAAAAGCGCTTTCGAACTGGCCATGGAACGCCTCGGCGGCAGCATCAAACAGTACTCAAACGAACAAAAAGAACAACTCGCCGAGATCGATAAACTCTACGACGCAAAAATCGCTCAGGCTAAATTCGCCGCCGCTGACCGACTCAAAAAAGCCGACAATGACCCCGCACAACAAAAACAAATCCAAGACGACCTCGCCGTCGAACTGCGCTCCCTCGAAGAACGCCGCGACTACAAAAAAGACGAACTGCGTAAGCAATTCAGCAGCTGATCACCACGCCACGACGACCACGGACGATATACGCAGAGCCAGACAGGATAGACCATGTTTGTTGATCGAGTGAAAATATTCGTCGCCGCCGGCGACGGCGGCAACGGCTGTGCCAGCTTCCGCCGCGAAAAATTTGTGCCCATGGGCGGCCCAGACGGCGGCGACGGCGGCAACGGCGGATCCGTCATCCTCCGCGCGTCCGCCAACGAACAGAGCCTGGTCGATCTGAAATTCCAGCAGCATTGGCAGGCCGAACGCGGCGGCGGCGGCGCTGGCAAGCGCCTCCATGGCGCCCGCGGCAGTGACCGCGTCGTCATCGTGCCCCTCGGCACGCTGGTGTTTCTCGAGGACAGCGACGAACTTATCGTTGATCTCTGCGCAGACGGCCAGGAATTCCTCATCGCCCAAGGCGGCAAAGGCGGCAAAGGCAACAGCCGCTTCGTCACTTCCGTGAACCGCGCCCCGCGCACCGCGGAACCCGGCACCGAAGGCGAAAAGAAAACTCTCAATCTTGAACTCAAGATCATCGCCGATGTCGGCCTGGTCGGCTACCCCAACGCCGGCAAGTCCACGCTCCTGCGCGCCATCTCCGCCGCCAAGCCCAAGACCGCACCGTACCCATTCACGACCCTGCATCCCAATGTCGGCGTCGTCGAAACGGATGACTACCGCCGCTACACCGTCGCCGATATCCCCGGCCTTATCGCCGGCGCCTCCGAAAATGTCGGCCTGGGCCACGCCTTCCTCCGCCATATCGAGCGTTGCCGTATTCTCTGCTACACCCTCGACATGGGCGGCGTCGATGGCCGCGATCCCCTCGCTGACCTGCAGTCCTTGCGCAACGAAATCGGCAAATACGAAGAAGAACTGCTTAAACGACCAGCCATCATCGTCGCCAATAAAATGGACCTCGCGGCCGCCGCCGAAAACCCCCAGCGCCTCCGCCACGCCGAACCCGACATGACGATCCTGCCCATCTGCGCCGAACTCGGCGAACATACCCAGGAACTCATTCTCACCCTGCGTAAATTGCTCGATGAAAGTCCACCCGATAATCCCAATGACCTCCAACGCATCCTCGCTAAACGCCGCAGCTTCCGCTCACGTAATAAACAACACGACAACTTCGAATGGCCCGACATTGAGGTCTTCTACAAATGATCCGTCCGCAATAACAAGAAAGAAGATCCGACCGATCCGACCGATCCGACCGATCAATCATCCGATCCGTCCGACCCGTCCGATCCGTCCGCGATAACAAGAAAGACCATCAGACCGATCCGTCCGAACCGTCCGATCAGTCCGCGATAAAAAAAACCAAATTCGGCCCGGAGGGCCGCACCATGCATAATCCCGGGGGAGGCGCCCGGAGGGCGCCGCAACCCGGGGTAAGACAACAACCTAGACCTGCGCCCGGAGGGCGCCACATTCACCATGTCAACGCCAAGTTGAAAGTGTACCACTATCGACATTTAGTCTGGCCCCACCTTGGGGCCTCTTCTTCTCGGCTCTCTGAGGATAAAAAGCCGTTTCTTCCTCTTCTTCCAATGCATCCGAGGCCGGAGCCAGGCAAATGCCACTTTTGGGCACTTTTCACATTGTCGTTCACACACCAAACGCCCCCAAAAAAACACGACCTGACCGGCCTTCCCAATCACCCCGATAAGCTCAGCCCAAATTCGGCCCGGAGGGCCGCACCATGCATAACCCCGGGTGAGGCGCCCGGAGGGCGCCGCAACCCGGGGTAAGACATCAACCTAGACCTGCGCCCGGAGGGCGCCACATTCGCCCCACTGGCTGCAACAACAATAAAAATCTGCGTCAATCTGCGTAATCTGCGGATAAAAAAATCTGCGTCAATCTGCGGATAAATAATGGGTTTTCTACTTTTTTTCAGCATCATCGTCTGCCTGAATATCTACGACTGGTGGAAACTCCGCAACGGCCTGCTGCAGCACAAGCCCGGTGCCGCCATGGCGTTGCTGCTTGCCATGGTATTCATGGCGCTGTTGCCGCTGCTCATGCGCTTGGCCTACCGTGGCCACAGCAACGCCCCACGCGCGCTGGAGCTCATCGCCTGGCTCTGGCTGGCCTGGAGTTTCTGGCTGGCTGCCGCCTTCCTGCTCACCGATCTCTGGGACTTCTCGCTGCTCACTTGGCGCCTGTGGCTGCA